>NZ_JBKFSQ010000025.1:0-72924 GCF_046569525.1 Salmonella sp. 741265055_HSA
GCTGTCCGTGTCCAAACTGGCTGCGCCAATAACGCCTGGTGGGATAGGCTCTAAGTCGATTCTCTTTTTTGCGAGGCGAATTAATTATTCTCTGAAAATTATTGATCTGATAAATGATTATTAATCTAAATGTTATAAGCGTCAGGTCAACAGGAGACAATTATTTTCATACCTATGGAAAACAAGTCAATTTTCTTTCTGGCGGTCTGCTTCCCCCACCAGCAGCCGAATGTAACAGAAAGCAATTAAATATGTGCGGTTGCTCATATTATTACATACTGGTTACAGAAAGAGATTGATAATTCGCATCGCGAAAAATAGTCTATTTAACGTAGTAAATGAGGTTTCTCAGCGCTACTTTTTATTTTTATTTTTTCGCTGTTCGCTTTTGTCGGCAGCAATTTATACGTCAAAGAGGATTAACTTATGCGTACGTTTAGTGGCAAACGTAGTACGCTGGCTCTGGCTATCGCCGGTATCACAGCAATGTCGGGGTGGATCGTTGTTCCGCAGGCGCAAGCCTCCGGCTTTTTCGACGACTCCACGTTAACGGGCGGCATCTATTATTGGCAGCGTGAACGCGATCGCAAAGATGTGACCGACGGCGACAAATATAAAACTAACCTTTCTCATGCGACCTGGAACGCTAACCTGGATTTTCAGTCTGGTTACGCTGCGGATATGTTCGGTCTGGATATCGCGGCGTTTACCGCGATTGAAATGGCAGAAAACGGCGACAGCGGTCATCCAAACGAAATTGCCTTCTCGAAAAAGAATAAAGGCTACGACGAAGACTATTCCGGCGATAAGAGCGGTATCAGTCTTTATAAAGCCGCTGCGAAATTTAAATATGGCCCGGTCTGGGCGCGCGCCGGTTATATTCAGCCTACTGGTCAGACGCTGTTAGCGCCGCACTGGAGTTTTATGCCGGGTACTTATCAGGGTGCGGAAGCCGGCGCCAGTTTTGACTATGGCGATGCAGGCGCGTTAAGTTTTTCCTACATGTGGACTAACGAATATAAAGCGCCGTGGCATACCGAAATGGATAAGTTTTATCAGGCGGATAAAAAAACCAATGTGGACTACCTCCATTCCATCGGCGCGAAGTACGACTTCAAAAATGATCTGGTGCTGGAAGCGGCGTTTGGTCAGTCCGAAGGCTATGTCGATCAATATTTCGCAAAGGCCAGCTATAAATTTGATTTAGGCGGCAATCCGTTCACCACCAGTTACCAGTTCTACGGCGCGCGCGACAAAGTAGACGATCGCAGCGTGAATGATATTTACGACGGTACGGCCTGGCTGCAGGCGTTGACCTTCGGCTACAAAGTCGCGGAAGTGGTTGACCTGCGTCTGGAAGGTACCTGGGTGAAAGCGGACGGTCAGCAGGGCTATTTTCTGCAACGTATGACGCCAACCTACGCCTCTTCAAACGGTCGTCTGGATATCTGGTGGGATAACCGCTCCGACTTTAACGCTAACGGTGAAAAGGCGGTTTTCTTCGGCGCGATGTATGACCTGAAAAACTGGAATCTGCCGGGCTGGGCTGTGGGCGCGTCTTACGTTTACGCCTGGGATGCCAAACCGGCAACCTGGCAAAGTAACCCGGATGCTTACTACGACAAAAACCGCACTATCGAAGAGTCCTCATACAGTCTGGATGCGGTCTATACCCTGCAGGAGGGGCGTGCCAAAGGCACCATGTTCAAGCTGCACTTCACCGAATATGACAACCACTCCAATATTCCAAGCTGGGGCGGTGGTTACGGCAACATCTTCCAGGATGAGCGTGACGTGAAATTTATCGTTATTGCGCCATTCACTATTTTCTGATGTCAGATGCGGCAGGCAGCCGGTCTGCCGCGCTGTTGAGGAACGACCTATGAAAAAAATTTTACTCATCGCCAGCATGACCGCTGGTTTGACGGCCTGTGCGTCATCACCCGCGCCGGAAGAAGATAGCCGGCTGAAAGAGGCGTACAGCGCCTGTATCAATACCGCACAGGGCTCGCCTGAGAAGATAGAGGCCTGCCAAAGCGTACTGAATGTCCTTAAAAAAGAGCGCAAACATCAGCAATTTGCTAACGAAGAAAGTGTGCGGGTACTGGACTATCAGCAGTGCATTCAGGCGACGCGCACGGGTAACGATCAGGCGGTCAAGGCTGACTGCGATAAGGTCTGGCAGGAAATTCGCAGTCATAATAATGTGCAATAAAACCCTGCCTTGCCACCCACGGGCGAATGTTTTCCGCCCGTGGTTTTTTCAGGCTTTATTTTCTGCCGCGATATAGCCGCGACTCAGACGTACAAACAGCATCGCCGTCGCGGCAAGTCCACATAACGCCGCGCACATCAGCCACCAGCCGGGCGAGCTTTTGTCGCCGGTTAACTTTACCAGTGCGGTAGAGATGGCCGGCGTCAGGCCGCCAAAAATTGCCGTCGCCAGGCTAAAGGCCAGCGAGAAACCAACGGTACGCACATAGACTGGCATCACTTCGGTTAACGCCGCGACCATTGCGCCGTTATACATGCCAAAAAAGAAAGAGAACCACAGCAGTACCAGCGTCATGCGGGTAAAGTCGGGCGCGGCGGTCAGCCACTGCATGACGGGCCAGGTGGTGATCAGCGCCAGCAACGTAATGCCCATTAACACGGCGCGACGGCCAATCCGGTCGGAAATCGCGCCGCCAATGGGTAACCAGATAAAATTGGACACCCCCACCAACATGGTAACGATCAAACTGTCCCGCGCGCTGAGATTAAGCACGGTTCTGCCATAGGTCGGCGTATAAACGGTGATAAAATAAAACGTTGTGGTGGTCATCGCCACCAGCAGCGTTCCGGCCGTAATAATGCGCCAGTTTTTGGCGATAGTTGCAAAAATTTCCCTGGTGTCGGGGCGATGCTTGCGTTGTAAAAACGCTTCTGTTTCTTGTAATGAACGACGTAAAACAAAAATCAGCGGAATGATCATACAGCCGATAAAGAACGGAATTCGCCAGCCCCACTCCGATATCGCGTCGTGTCCCAGCGTGATATTCAGGCTATAACCAATCAACGCGGCGACAACGATCGCGACCTGCTGACTGGCAGATTGCCAGCTGGTATAAAACCCTTTATTGCCTGGCGTTGCGATTTCGGACAGATAGACTGAGACGCCGCCTAACTCAACGCCCGCAGAAAATCCTTGTAATAACCGGCCCAACAGCACCAGCGCAGGCGCTGCCAGGCCGATCGTTTGGTAGCCGGGGACGAGGGCGATGAGCAACGTACCGCAGCCCATAATCGCCAGCGTCACCATCAGCCCTTTACGACGTCCGATTCTGTCAATATAGGCGCCAAGCACAATCGCGCCGACGGGGCGCATTAAAAAACCGGAGCCAAAGACGGCAAAGGTCAACATTAATGAGGCAAATTCGCTTTCCGCCGGAAAAAACGTTCTGGCGATATAGGTGGCGTAAAATCCGAACAAGAAAAAATCAAACTGTTCAAGAAAATTGCCGCTTGTCACGCGCAGTATTGCGCCGAACGTGCCGGCGCGCGATGTTGCAGGTGTGTGTTGTGCCATAGGGTTTGCTCTCCACTGTCTTTATTGTTTTATGGGTAAGATGTTGCGGGTCAGTTGCCTGTATCTCCCGCATGTTTTCCGCGTCGCTTCTCAATTGCCCATTTGAGTAAGGCCGCGCAGCGGAAAAATCCGTGGGCGAATTTTCCGTAGGGAAGGGTGAGAAAGAGCGCCATCACCACGCCTAAATGGAGCGCCAGCAGTATGCCCATTCCGCTGGTGTCTCTGCCTGCCAGCAGCGCCAGCCCGGTAAGGCTGGTTAAGAACAGCAGCAGAATAAAGCCGCGATCCATGGGTTTCTGGCGCGCATCGCCATGTAACGGCGACCGCCGCAGATTGAGCCACAGTAGCCCGGCCGGGCCGATAAGCAGACCGATACCGCCCAGCGTGCCGAGCATGACCGGCAGGCTAAAGAACGGATAGGGCGCTTCCCAACCGGCGACATAGTGATAGCCCGTCGCCACGACCGTGGCGGCAAAACAGAGCATAAAACCGTAGAAGGTAAAGTGATGAAAGCGACGGCGCAGCAGCGTGAACGCATCGTCCGCTTCGTTACAGCCTTTGCCGTGACCGCCGTCGAGATATTTCAGCGTTAACGCATTGTGCGACGCTTCCGCAATCTCCGCCGAACGCGGTACGCCCGGCGAGATCTCACGCCAGAAGCGAATTACGCCCGCCATAAGCAAACCGATTGCCAGCACAAAAACTGAGCCAAACATCCATGCCAGCAGGCTATGCGGAAAAATTTGATAGAAGTCACCGGCCAGCGGTGGATGAATCAGCGACCCTTTCAGCGCCATCGCCAGTAATAAAAAGAGCGTCAGACCGACTATCAGCGCCAGCGCGACGGTGATCCCCGCCCGGCGGTATAACGCGCCAAAAGCGGCGGGCTGGGCATACTGTTGATACGTCTCCAGGCGGGCTTGCGCCATCGCTTTCGGCACGTTAATGGCAAATTCATGGGGCGGTGCGTACTGGCACGCGTGCAGGCAGGCGCCGCAGTTATGACATAAATTCGCCAGATAATGAATATCGGCTTTACCGAATTCGAGCCGCTGGGTCATCGCCGGAAATACCGCGCAAAAACCTTCGCAGTAGCGACACGCGTTACACACTTGCATGACGCGTTCGACCTCGGCTTCCGGTTCGGTAAGCACGGTGGCCTCAATGATTAATTTTTCAAGCTGTTTCATGCTGCGCCTCCTTGTGCGCCGCGCGGGCGGCTTCTATTCCCGCAATGCGGCCAAAGGTTGTGCCGATAGACATGCCTACGCCTGCGGTATACCCCTTGCCCAGAACATTTCCTGCCATCATCTCGCCAGCAACAAACAGGTTGCGGCTTGGATGACCGGCAAAATGCACCGCGGCACGTTCATTGACTTTCAGGCCCAGGTAGGTAAACGTGATGCCGGGTCGCAGCGCATAACCGTAGTAGGGCGGTGCATCAAGCGGGCGCGCCCAGTGGGTTTTCGCCGGCGTCAGGTTTTTAGTAGCGCAGTCATCAAGCAAGGTATGATCAAAATGACCGGGCTGGCAGGCCTGGTTATACTGCGTGACGGTATGGGTAAATTTTTCCGCGTCCAGCCCCAACTGGCAGGCCAGCTCAGCCAACGTATTGGCCTGCGCGCCAGGAAAAACCGGCGGCATAAAGTGGCCGATGGCTTTGCTGTCAATAATCGAATAGCCAATTTGTCCTGGCTGTTGAGCCACCAGCCGCCCCCAAATGGCGTAACGCTTCGGCCAGAAATCTTCGCCTTCATCATAAAAACGTTCGGCGTCGCGATTCACGACAATACCCAGCGATACGCAATCCACGCGAGTACAAATACCGCCGTCGTACAGCGGCGCCCTGGCATCAATCGCTACGCAGTGCGACTGGGACGGATCGCCAATGATATCCGCGCCGGCATCCATCATAAATTTGAGTAATACGCCCTGGTTAAAACGCGTGCCGCGAATCAGGAAATTATCCGCGGGCCATTCGCCGCGGGCGTTTTCTCCCCAGGCTTCCCGCAGCCATTCACGGTTTGATTCGAAACCGCCAGCCGCTAATACGCAGGCTTTGGCGGTAATACGTTCGCTACCCGCCAGCGCTGCTACGAATTCGCCGTCATGAAGTTCAAGCGCGTGAACCGGCGTGTTATAGCGAATCTGTACGCCCAGCCGTTCGGCGCTACGGTAATAGGCATTGACGAGCGCTTTCCCGCCGCCCATAAAAAACGCATTGGTGCGCGCAACGTGGAGCGCCCCAGACAGTGGCGGTTGAAAGTTAACGCCATGTTTGCGCATCCAGTCGCGGCATTGCGAAGAGGTGCGAATGACCAGCCGCGCCAGCGCCTCGTTGGTGTTGCCGTCGGTGACTCGCCACAGATCCTGCCAGAATTCCTCTTCAGGATAGCTTTCTACCAGCACATCCTGCGGCGCATCATGCATACAGCGCAGGTTTCGTGTGTGCTGAGAATTTCCGCCGCGCCATTCCCGCGGGGCAGCCTCCAGCAGCAGAACCGATGCGCCCGCTTCCCGTGCGGTCAGGGCGGCGCATAATGCGGCATTGCCTCCGCCTATCACCAGTACATCAACCATCTTATACTCCCGTACCATTTAACTATTTGTTAAATTTGTAATTGAAATGTATACGGATAAATAAGCGGCGCGCTATCAGGTAGCGCTAAACAGGGGTTTAGTAAGCGTAAAGGGTTGCGCCTGGCCATTCACCGGCGTCGACTAACTGACGCATAACTTTGGTAAGGACTACTCTGGCGGCAAGGCCGGCGGGCGTCAGTTCATCATCCGACAGGCTGACTAAAAAATTGGGGCGGCTGAGTACCGGATTATGGACGCCGATCACGCGTAGCGCGTCGTTATCCAGGTGAGAAATCGCCGCGCCGGGCTGCAACGTGGCGCCAAGACCGTCGCGCACGGCGCGCATCAACAACGCCAGGCCGTCAATTTCCGCGACGATTTCAACGTTAAGCGCATGTTCCTGGCAGACAGCGTCCAGCCTGCCGCGCAGCCCGTGTCCCAGGCTTGGCATAATGAGCGGAATGCCTGCCAGTTGTTCAGGTGTGATCGGGTTATCAGGAAGCGCCGCCAGCAGGGCATGGGAGCCAATCAGAAAAAGCTGTTCTTCAAGGATCGGTCTGGCGCTCCAGCGCAGGATTTTATCTTTTTGAAAGACAACGGCTAAATCAATCTGGCGGGTATTGATCATTCTTTCCAGATTACCGGACAAGCTTTCCACCACATGCAGTCGGACATCGGCATAGTTTTCCTGCATGGCATGGATAAACGGTATACCCAGTATGGAGGCGGTACTGGGGGCCATTCCTACGCTCACATGACCGGAAAGGCGCGCTTCTCTGGCGGCGAGAATCGCGTCGTCGGCATGACGCAGGGCGAGTTGCGCCTGCGAATAAAAGGCCAGCCCGGCGTTGGTTGGCGTTACGCCGCGCGAGGTGCGCTGCAGCAGACGGATAGCAAGCTCGTTTTCCAGACGGGACATCTGTTGACTTAAGGCTGAAACGCCAATATCAAGATCCTGTGCGGCGCTGCCCATACTGCCGGTTTCAATAATACGCACGAAATAGCGTAACTGGCGAAGCTCCATTCCTGCTCTCCTGAGATGCGATAGCGTTTTTTACATTAAATCAACATCAAGCGGCAGGAAAGAGGAGGATATAAAAAAGCCAACCGGGCGGTTGGCTCTTCGAAAGATTTACACTTATTTAGTCGCGTCATCGTGCGCGTGCTCGTCTTCGCGGCAGTCTCCTTCAGCGCAGTGGCCGTAAAGATAGAGGCTGTGATTAGTTAAACGAATACCGTGTTTCGCCGCAATTTCACGCTGGCGCGCTTCAATAGAGTCATCACTAAATTCAATCACTTTTCCGCAGTCAAGGCAGATAAGATGGTCGTGATGATGTTGTTGCGTCAGTTCAAAAACGGATTTACCGCCTTCAAAATTATGGCGGGTCACGATACCGGCATCGTCAAACTGGTTCAGTACACGGTATACGGTTGCCAGACCGATTTCTTCACCCATGTCGATCAGGCGTTTGTATAAATCTTCCGCACTGACGTGATGGTTATCTGGTTCCTGAAGAACTTCCAGAATTTTTAAACGAGGAAGCGTTACTTTCAGGCCAGCCTTCTTTAATGCGGTATTGTTGTCAGTCATGCGGAATCTGTCCTGTTGCTAAACGATTCACTTCATTAGAGAAGTGACAGAAATTGCACTCAAGATAATGCGTATCATTATAGGACTGCCATGCCGAAATGAAAACCGCAAGTCTCTCGCAGATGTTAATAAAACTGTGGTTTTGCCTGCAAATTTTGGCGCCACCTGATTACACCCGGACATTGTACAGGGATGGGTGCGAAAGTTACAAATTTGTAGCAATTATTTTGATTGGTCTTGTCTATTGATGCGGCGCAGATATAACGCTGCGCCGCATAAGATTAGGCGTTGAGGATGTCGTCGAGGTGCAATTCAGCTGAAACTTGCTTAACCCATTTTTCAACACGCTCGGCGGTCAGCTCAGGCTGACGGTCTTCGTCAATCGCCAGGCCGACAAAATGATCGTCGTCAGCCAGACCTTTAGAGGCTTCAAAATGATAGCCTGCGGTTGGCCAGTGACCCACAATCGTGGCGCCGCGCGGCTCAATAATGTCGCGAATCGTGCCCAGCGCATCACAGAAGTATTCCGCGTAGTCTTCCTGATCGCCACAGCCAAACAGCGCCACCAGCTTACCGTTAAAGTCAATCTCTTCGAGAGTCGGGAAGAAGTCATCCCAGTCACATTGCGCTTCGCCATAGTACCAGGTTGGGATGCCCAGCAGCAGAATGTCATACCCTTCCAGGTCTTCTTTACTGCTTTTTGCAATGTCATGCACATCGGCAACGTCTTTACCAAGCTGTTTTTGAATCATTTTTGCGATATTTTCGGTATTACCGGTGTCGCTGCCGAAAAAGATGCCAGTGATTGCCATGAGTAAAATAACCTCTTGAAACTTATTGAAATGGTGGTGGCGAATTGCCCACGGATAAGGGCAATCATAGCAGAACAGGCAGATATGCGGAAACAGCAATCACGCGGGACTGCACGCTCTGCTACACGAAATATGAAACAAAACTTATTTTCAGACTAAACCCTGGCCGCGCAGCGCCATAAGCTGCTTCATTAATATTTCTTCAATGAGCTCGCTGCGGCTAATGTTGCGCGCTTCGGCCAGCTCATTCAGCGCGTCAACCGCTTGTGCGTTGAGTTTTAATTCGACACGCTTGAGGCCACGAACTTTGTCGCGTTTTAACTGGTTGCGCTTGTTGATGCGTAACTGTTCATCGCGCGAAAGCGGATTCGTTTTAGGTCGTCCCGGGCGACGCTCGTGCGCGAACAGATCTAATGTCGTACGGTCCGTTTGTTCTTTGGCCATGATTTTGGTGACTTCGGGGGAAACAATCAGCCAGGCTTATGCCCGGATGGATAGCGCGCCATCATACATCAGCGAGGAAGCGACGCCAACGCCCGCGCGCGTAATCGCGCACAGGCGATGAGTTTTTAATCAGTTAGCGTTTATCGTGCAGATAACGGCGGATGGCGCGCAGAACCGCCTCAGGTTTTTCGGCATGTACCCAGTGGCCCGCGCCGGCGATCACATGCGCGCGCGCCAAAGGGAATTGCGCCAGCAGCGCGTCGCGGTACGCTTCGGTCACGTACGGCGAGTTACCGCCTGGAATAAACAGCGCCGGATGTTCCCAGGGCGGAATGGTTTCCCAGCCGACGATATGCGGATACTGCTCCCATAATACCGGAACATTAAAACGCCATTCGCCTTCAGCCCAGGATTTTAACAGAAACTGGATTACGCCTTCTTCGTTGAGGTGTTGGCGCATAATCCCTGCCGCCTGTTGGCGGGATGTCGCGTCGGATTCGCTGACGGCGTTAATGGCCGCGAAAATGCGATCGTGGCGGCGAACGTGATAATCCACGGGGGCGATATCAATCGCGACCAGACGATCGATGCGATCGGGCGCCAGCGCCGTCAGCGCCATTACCGCTTTTCCACCCATGGAATGACCAATAAACGTCGCTTTTTCAATCTGCTGCGCGTCAAGCGTATCCAGAAGATCCTGGGCCATTGCCGGATAATCCATGACCGGATCGCGCGGCGATAAACCATGATTGCGCATATCGACCTGAATAATGTCGTGATCGGTCACCAGATCGCGCGCCAGTACGCCGAGGTTGTCCAGGCTGCCAAACAGGCCATGAACGAGAACGATGGGGGAATTATTGTGCAGGTTTTGTGCAGATTGCGCTCGGATGTTTAATTTCATGGCAAAGTTCTTTTTTTCGCTCTGTCGGGTTAGGGTATTATGTTGACCATTCTGCCACTGGGCTGCAACCTCTAAGGTTTACTCCGAGTTTTTTTGTCAGCCGGGCTTAACGCTATCCGCTGTTGGGATTTGTTCCTATAATCCCAATGACTTGTATTCAGCAAAGACATCGCACTGGATTAAGATGAAAACGATTGAAGTTGATGATGAACTCTATAGCTATATTGCCAGCCACACCAAGCATATCGGCGAGAGCGCATCCGACATTTTACGGCGTATGTTGAAGTTTTCCGCCACGACACAGCCAACGGCTTCAGCGGTGAAGGGGACGCCTGCGGCGCAACCCGTTGCCGAAGCGAAACCGGTCAACCCGGTAAAAGACAAAGTTCGCGCGATGCGTGAGCTGTTGTTGTCTGACGAATATGCCGAGCAGAAAAAAGCGGTCAACCGCTTTATGCTGATTCTGACTACACTCTATTCACTGGATCACCACGCGTTTGCGGAGGCGACGGAGTCGTTGCATGGCCGCACGCGCGTCTATTTTGCGGCGGATGAACAAACGCTGCTGAAAAATGGGAATCAAACTAAACCTAAGCACGTTCCCGGCACGCCGTACTGGGTGATCACCAACACCAACACCGGCCGTAAATGCAGCATGATCGAACACATCATGCAGTCAATGCAATTCCCGGCGGAATTGATTGAAAAGGTTTGCGGAACAATTTAATCCTTGCATTAGAAGGACCAGGCAATGGCAATCCACAACCGCGCAGGACAACCCGCGCAACAGAGTGATTTGATTAACGTCGCCCAACTGACGGCGCAGTATTATGTACTGAAACCGGAGGCAGGGAATGCAGAACATGCCGTGAAATTTGGCACTTCCGGCCATCGCGGTAGCGCAGGTCGTCACAGTTTCAACGAACCGCATATTCTGGCGATCGCCCAGGCGATTGCTGAAGAGCGGGCGAAAAATGGCATTACCGGCCCCTGCTATGTGGGGAAAGACACCCATGCGCTCTCGGAACCGGCCTTCATTTCCGTGCTGGAAGTGCTGGCGGCAAACGGCGTAGACGTTATCGTGCAGGAAAATAATGGCTTCACGCCAACGCCTGCCGTGTCAAATGCTATCCTGGTCCATAACAAAAAAGGCGGCCCGCTGGCTGATGGTATTGTCATTACGCCATCGCACAACCCGCCGGAAGATGGCGGTATTAAATATAATCCGCCCAATGGCGGCCCGGCGGATACTAACGTCACTAAAGTGGTAGAAGATCGCGCCAATGCGCTGCTGGCGGGCGGCCTGCAAGGCGTTAAGCGCATCTCTCTGGATGCGGCAATGGCCTCGGGCCACGTTAAAGCGGTAGATCTGGTACAGCCGTTTGTCGAAGGGCTGGCGGATATCGTTGATATGGCGGCGATTCAGAAAGCCGGTCTGACGCTGGGCGTTGATCCGCTGGGCGGCTCCGGTATTGAATACTGGAAACGTATCGCAGAGCATTACAAGCTTAACCTGACGTTAGTCAACGATCAGGTTGATCAAACCTTCCGCTTTATGCACCTTGATAAAGATGGCGCGATCCGTATGGATTGCTCCTCCGAATGCGCAATGGCGGGTTTGCTGGCGCTGCGTGACAAGTTTGACCTGGCCTTCGCCAACGACCCGGACTACGACCGTCATGGCATCGTGACGCCTGCAGGGCTGATGAACCCGAACCATTATCTGGCGGTCGCCATTAACTATCTGTTCCAGCATCGTCCGCTGTGGGGCAAAGACGTGGCTGTCGGTAAAACGCTGGTCTCTTCCGCGATGATTGACCGCGTGGTGAATGATTTGGGACGCAAGCTGGTGGAAGTGCCGGTAGGCTTCAAATGGTTTGTTGACGGTTTGTTCGACGGCAGCTTTGGTTTCGGCGGGGAAGAGAGCGCGGGCGCTTCGTTCCTGCGTTTCGACGGTACGCCGTGGTCTACCGATAAAGACGGTATCATCATGTGCTTGCTGGCGGCGGAAATCACCGCCGTTACCGGGAAAAACCCACAAGAGCATTACAATGAACTGGCAGCGCGTTTTGGCGCGCCGAGCTATAACCGTCTGCAGGCGGCAGCGACCTCGGCCCAGAAAGCGGCATTGTCTAAACTGTCTCCGGAAATGGTCAGCGCCAGCACTCTGGCAGGCGACCCGATCACCGCGCGTCTTACCGCAGCGCCGGGTAATGGCGCATCGATTGGCGGCCTGAAGGTAATGACCGATAACGGCTGGTTCGCCGCGCGTCCATCCGGTACGGAAGATGCTTACAAGATCTATTGCGAAAGCTTCCTGGGGGAAGAACATCGCAAGCAGATTGAGAAAGAAGCCGTTGAAATCGTTAGCGAAGTATTGAAAAACGCCTGATGGGCGATATGGAAGAAAAAGGAGCCTTACGGCTCCTTTTTTATATTAACGGCGCTGTGCTTATCAGGCCTGTAAACCGCCTCCAGGCCGGATAAGGCGCTTGTGATATCTGACTTATTCGCTCTGAGTCGCCAGATGTCGGCGGCAGGTGAGGGCGTCGCATTCGATACGCACCACGCAAACCGCTTTCATCATATCTTCCCGATAACTGAAGGTTTTTCCCGGATCGGTCTGGCGCATAATGACGTCCAGGCCGTAGCGCATCTCCTCGCGTGTTTGCAATATCGATGCCAGTCCGGTGGCGAAAACGCTGGTGTAGGCGTAGCTATAATCACAGGGGTCATCGGCACGTAGTAATGCATGGTCGCCGTCCATTTCAATGCATACTGCCGGGTTCTTACGTAACAGACGCATCTTTTTCCCGGTGCGTGCGCCGTGAAAATAAAATATCCAGCGTCCGTTCTGATACTCGTAGCCAAAATTTACGGGGACAACATACGGACAGAGATTGTCGTTAAACCCTATTCGACACACTTCGTGTTTACTGAGAATAGCCAGTATTTCTGCTATATCAGTGACTTCCCGTTCTGGATTACTCATTTCTATTATCTTATTCAAAGAGTGAAAATGCCCGGACTACCGTTACCGCAGCCCGGGCACGCCATCAGCCGTGTTTATTTTTCAATTCAAAACGCGGTGAGACCAGGCCGTATAACGTCCAGCCGAGGAAGGTCACAATTGAGCCGTACAGCATGGCTTCTTCACCGGAGGAATATAGCGCGTAGAAGCTATACATGGCACCAACGAAGGCCACGAAGTTAGCGACTTTCGCTTTTGATGACGGCACATTCGCCATTTTCTGAATGATAACCAGCGCGGCCATCGACAGAATATACGGAATAATGTTCGTCACCACCGCCAGGTTAACCAGGACGTTAAACTGACTATTCAGCGACGGGCTAATGGTCATCAGCGACAGGCCAGTCTGAATAATCACAATAATCAACATCCCCTGTACCGGCGCGTCGACTTTCGTTACGCGAGAGAAGACTTTCGGGAAATAGCCTTCGTCAGCGGAGGATTTAAAGACCTGAGCGATAGTGAACTGCCAGCCCAGCAGCGAGCCGCAGCAGGACATTACCATCAGCGCCATGATCACTTTACCTACCGCAGGCGTGAACATCTGTGCAAACGCCAGACCAAACGGCGCCGTGGAGTTCGCCAGATCCATGTTTGGCACAATCCCGGCAATCACGTTAGTCGAAACGATATAGATGACCGCTGCGCCCAGCGTACCGCCCAGTACCGCGATGGGGACGTTCTTTTCCGGATTCTCGACCACGTCTGCGTTGGCGCAGGCGGATTCCAGTCCAAGAAATGCCCACAACGTCATCGCGATGGAAGAGCCGACCGCGCTAAAGAACGGAACATGGTGCGGGTTCCATGACGCCACGTACATGCTGGGGCTAAACCAGAACCAGCCGATGATGCACAGGCCGACAACCGGAATGATGACGCCCCAGACGGTAACGCTACTGATCTGTCCGGTGATACGCGCGCCGCCAAAGTTTGCGATGGTACAAATCCACAATACGGCGATAGTCGCCAGGCCGATCTGGATCGGCGTCAGCGCGGCGCCGAACAACTCGGTGCCATAACCGACAGCGGAGATAGCGATAGCCACGTTGGCGATCAGCAGCGAGACGCCGTAGGTATAGTTCGCCATAAAGTTGCCGGATTTACCGAAGGCATATTCGGCGTAACCGCCCATGCCGCCGGATTTACGGCTAAACATACCGCATTTCGCAAACGCCCAGGCCAGCGCCATCGAGCCGACGGCGGTGACCAGCCAGGAGATAATGGATATCGTGCCGACTTCAGACAGTTTGGTCGGTAGCATGATGATCCCGGAGCCCATCATGTTGACCATAGTCAGAATTGTGAGCTGCACGACACCCATTTTATTGGATTTAGGTTTACTCATAATTTTTCCTCCTTCAGCAGGGAGCGCTGCGCGTCACGAGGTTTAATGACGTAGCACCAGACCTGCTTACGGCCGTCGTGTTCTTCGATATAAACGCCCTGCAGTTCAGGCGCAAAGCCCGGCAGCAGGTTGATCCCTTCTTCCAGGGCGCTGAAGTAACGCAGGACAGAACCGCCCCAGATTTCACCCGGAACTACACACAGCACTCCCGGCGGGTAAGGCAGGGCGCCTTCAGCCGCGATACGACCTTCCGCTTCCGGTAGGCGAACCAGTTCGACCTCGCCGCGCAGATAGGCATAGTTGGCCTCTTGCGGATTCATACTGACTTTCGGGAAATGCGATTTACGGAACATCTCTTTTTGCAGTTGTTTCACGTTGTGCCGCGCATAGAGATCGTGCATCTCCTGGCAAAGCTGACGCAGGGTATAGCCGGCATAACGCGCTTCATGCTGTTTGTAGATGGACGGTAATACTTCCGCTAACGGCGCATCAGCTTCCAGCAGTTTTTCGAAACGAGCCAGCAGAGCGACAAGCTGTTGTAACTTCGCCAT
This sequence comes from Salmonella sp. 741265055_HSA, assembly GCF_046569525.1. Classification (NCBI taxonomy): domain Bacteria; kingdom Pseudomonadati; phylum Pseudomonadota; class Gammaproteobacteria; order Enterobacterales; family Enterobacteriaceae; genus Salmonella; species Salmonella sp. 741265055_HSA. Next base: position 14,827 of record NZ_JBKFSQ010000025.1, read on the forward strand.
GTCTTCTGCCGGCGTCAGCAGGAACAGAATGGAGTTGAGGTCGCATTTTTCCGGCACAACGCCGTTCTCGCGCAGGAAGTTGGCGAGGATCGTGGCAGGAACGCCAAAGTCTTCATATTCGCCGCTCGCTGCATTAATGCCCGGTGTGGTGAGCAGCAGTTTGCAAGGGTCGACAAAGTACTGATGTTCGGCATAGCCTTCAAACGCATGCCAGTGTTCTCCCGGAACGAAGTGGAAGAAGCGCAGATCGCTGGCGATCTCTGACGTCGGGTATGACTGCCACGGTTTACCATCAATCAGTTCCGGTACGAACGGACGGATGTGATGACAGTTTTCGAGGATCAATTTACGGGCATCGATGCCGTTAACCACGCAATCCATCCACATATTGCGACCGCTGACGCCTTCGTGCATTTTGGCGTTAACGTCCAGCGCGGCGAACAGCGGATAGAACGGGCTGGTGGAGGCGTGCATCATAAAGGCGTTGTTCATGCGCTTATGCGGAACGTAGCGCGATTGCCCTTTGATATGGCTATCTTTTTTATGGATCTGCGAGGTCTGGGAGAAACCGGCTTGTTGTTTGTGAACGGACTGCGTCACCAGAATACCCGGATCGTTTTCGTTCAGTTCCAGCAGCAGCGGCGAACAATCGGCCATCATCGGAATAAATTGTTCATAGCCGACCCAGGCGGAGTCAAACAGGATGTAGTCGCACAGATGACCAATTTTATCGACGACCTGACGGGCGTTATAAATGGTACCGTCATAGGTGCCTAACTGGATGACGGCCAGACGGAATGGACGTGCTTCGCGGGCACGCTGCGGCGTGACTTCGCTAATCAGCTCGCGCAGGTAATCTTCTTCGAAGCAGTGAGCGTCGATCCCGCCGATAAAACCATACGGGTTACGTGCGGTTTCCAGATAAACTGGCGTTGCGCCCGCCTGCAATAATGCGCCGTGGTGGTTAGATTTGTGGTTGTTACGGTCAAACAGTACCAGATCGCCCGGCGTTAACAGCGCGTTGAGTACGACTTTGTTAGAGGAGGAGGTCCCGTTCAGCACAAAGTAGGTCTTATCGGCGTTAAAGACTTTCGCCGCATGTTGCTGCGCAATACAAGGCGCGCCTTCGTGAATCAGCAGATCGCCCATCGCCACGTCCGCGTTGCATAGGTCGGAGCGGAAGAGCGTTTCGCCAAAGTATTCCACGAACTGATTACCGGCAGGATGACGGCGGAAGAATTCGCCGCCCTGATGCCCCGGGCAGTCAAATGCGCTGTTGCCCTGGTTGACATAATCCACCAGCGCGCGGAAAAACGGCGGACGTAACTGCGTTTCGTAGTGGCTTGCCGCGGTTTCCAACTGGCGACCATAGAAGGCAGTACGGGATTCATTATATTCGAATACACCAGAGATACGCGGCAAATACTCAGGCGGTACGCGCCCTTCGTCATGAGTCGCGACAAACACGGGAATACCGTAACCCGTTGCGTCGATTTCATCGAGTTTTCCGTGTTCAATGTCGTCGATGGATAACACGATGGCAGCCACGTCGATGAAACGACTCTCATCAACATTTACAATATTACGGTGTGTAGAAAAACAATCCGGGCAATGACGGCTAACGGCAATTTTTAATTCTGACATTTTTCATCTCTTTATTTCAGGTAATAGCAGGCCCTCAATTTCTCGCATGAGAAACTGATTCTTCCGGAAAAAATCAAAGCTATCCCGCTGATAAAAAATCAGTAAATTAGCTTTATTTTAGATGTAATAAATCCCAACCCGTCCGGTTGCAGGAAATTCAGGATTTAAGAAGTTGAGTACTACGATATACAGGCAGAAACCGTGATAACTAAAATTGCGCTGAGTCGGAATTTCTTCTGTCAAACCACATGGTTAGCTGGCTGGGCGTAAAGAAATTACCGTACTGTCGCTTTTAACAATTCGAGTTATTTAGGCAATAGACCTGAATGACATAAGGGTCGGAAAGACCTGTATGCTGAAGTACCCGTAGCAGAAAAACTACCGGGCATTAAAGAAATGAAAATCGAAACTATTACGGTGGGCAAACATCATAATATGCGTTGTCCGCCTTATATGGGGCATAAAACGATTATTATTTTCCATTTTGAGGTCCTTTCATTGATTTATTGAAAGCATGGATATTTTATCCAGGGAGCGCCAGCGATCTGTGAACCAGATCAACAAAAAACAATCATTTGAAAAATAATTAGTCGGCGATTATGCATATCGTGCTGTGAAATAACGGATTGTTTCTTAAATGTTAATTATATGTTTTTTATATCCTCTATAAAATATAATATCGTCGCGAAAATAATTATTTGCGACGCCGAAAATAAATGACATAAAAATTAGAAGTTATTTAAAAATAATGAATAGCTATTCACGGAATAAAGCGATAGCCAATTCCGGTTTCGGTAATAAAATGGCGTGGGCGGGTGGGATCTTGTTCCAGTTTCTGGCGTAAATGTCCCATATAGATGCGCAAATAGTGGCTATGCTCCACGGCGTTAGGGCCCCAGACCTGGTTTAATAACTGCCGTTGGGTTAATACTTTGCCGGTATTATTGAGTAATACCGCCAGCAGGCGGAACTCAATCGGCGTCAGATGGATTTCTTCGTCGCCACGGTGGATCAACCGTGCGGCGAGATCGACCGTCACGCCGGAAAAGCGGACGATCGGATCGGCGCAAGGGCTGGCGGCGTGCCGTCGCAGCGCGACACGCAAACGCGCCTGCAATTCGCCAATGCCGAATGGCTTGCTCAGGTAATCATCAGCTCCGGCGTCAAGCGCGGCAATCTTATCGCTTTCTTCGCTGCGGGCGGAAAGGACAATCACTGGTATTGCGCTCCACTGACGCAGGTCGCGAATAAAATCGATTCCATCGCCGTCCGGCAGGCCGAGATCGAGAATAATCAGATCGGGCTTTCGCGTGGCGGCTTCCAGTAAACCACGTTGTAATGTTTCAGCTTCATACACGCGCAGGCCGTCGCCTTCCAGCGCGGCGCGCAGAAAGCGGCGGATGGCCTGTTCATCTTCAACAATCAGAACGTTTGTCACATATCCTCATGAAAATCATCAAGTTCAGGTGGCTTTCCTTGCGGCAGCGTCACACGGAAACAGGCGCCGCCCTGCGGTCGATTATAGGCGGTAAGCGTGCCGCCGTGTACCTCTACGATAGCATGGCAAATCGCCAGCCCCAGCCCCACGCCGGGGACGGCGGACTCTTTGTTGCCGCGGGCGAACTTATCGAAAATCTTCTGTTCTTGCCCCGCAGGAATACCCGGCCCGTTATCCCAGACATCCAGTTGTAAACGATCGTCCTTAACCGCAGCATCAATGCCGATACTGGCCTGCGGCCCGGCGTACTTAACGGCGTTTTCCAGCAAGTTGATCAGGACGCGCTCAAATAAGGGGCCATCGACATGGATAAGCGTTAACTGTTGCGGCAGCGACAATGTAATCGGATGCAATAAACCCGGCTCTAACATCTGTAACGCGCTCCCGACGACCTCTTCCAGCGTCAGCCACTCTTTTTTAAGATTAAACCCGCCGGACTGAATACGCGCCATATCCAGCAAATTATTCACCAGCCGGGTGGTGTTGAGAATATGCTGGCGGATTTCACTGGCCTGACGCGCGTGGGGCGATCCTGCGCTGGCTAGATCCAGCGTCAAAATTTCCGCCTGGCCGAACAATACCGTCAGCGGCGTGCGTAAATCATGCGACAGCGCCGCCAACAGAGCGTTGCGAATACTTTCGCGCTCGCTGGCGAGACGCGCCTGTTCCTCGCTGGCGGTCAGCGTCAGTCGTTCCAGCGCGTTGGCGACAAGCAGAGTGAATGTTTCCAGCAGGCGTTGCTGCTCCGGCACCATTAACTGACGCAAATTACCCGGTTCGACGATAGCCAGGCCGTACGTTTTATCGGCGCTTTTCAGCGGCAGGATTTGATAAGGCACGCCAGGGAGGGTATCGGTGCCTGCGCCGGCAGGCTGGCCTTTATCAAAACTCCAGCGCGCAATTGCGTCGTCCCACGGCGTCATGCCTTGCTGATGGGTGAGAGGCAGCAACTTACCGTTAGCATCAGGTAATAAAATTTGGCTGCGCGCCTGAAACGTCGAGGCGATAAACCGCTCGCTGGTCGCGGCGATATCATGTTCGCTACGCCCGACGGCCAGCGCTTTAGACATTTCATATAAATGACGGGTACGCTGTTCCCGATAACGGGCGACGCGCGCCTGATAGCGCACCCCGGCAGTAAGATTGCCAATTACCAGACCCACCGTCAGCATCACGGCAAAGGTCAGCAAATATTGCACGTCCGAAACGGCGAGCGTACCGCGTGGCGCGATAAAAAAGAGATCGAAACTCGCCACGTTAATCACCGTCGCCACTACCGACGGCCAGCGTCCGTAAAGCAGCGCAATCACCACTACACCCAGCAAATAGAGCATCACCAGATTGGCGGCGTCGAAGGTGACAAGCCACTGCATAGCGATAAGCGTGGTGATGGCGCAAAGCGCCACGGCGACCAGACAGCCCTGAATCTGCCCACGCCATTTCTCTTTAAAAGGTCGGTTATCAGGCGTTTGCGCCAACGCGCGGGCAGGCGGTTCTTCCAGCGCGACGATCACCTGATCGAGATCCGGCGCGCGCCTGGCAAGACGGTCGGCGAAAGCGTCACGTCGCCACCAGCGTCGCGACGCCGGACGGCCCATGACGATTTTCCCCAGATTATGTTCGCGGGCATAGCGCACGATCGCTTTCTCTTCGGCGGGATCGGACAGGGTGGCGGTTTCCGCGCCAAGCTCCTGCGCCAGGCGCAGCGCGCTTAAAATAGCCCGCCGTTGCTTTTCCGGTAAGCGGTGTAACGTTGGCGTTTCGACATAGACGGCGTGCCAGACGCTGCCGAGCCGGGAGGCCAGACGCGCCGCGGTACGCACCAGTTTTTCACTGCCGGTGTTATGCCCGATACACAGTAAAATCGCATCGCGGGTATGCCATACTTTTTCTTCGCCCGGATGCGCGCGCCAGGCGCGCATCTGATCGTCCACGCGATCGGCTGTCCGGCGTAGCGCCAGCTCGCGGAGGGCGATCAGATTGCCCTTGCGGAAAAAATGTTCAATAGCGCGTTCCGCCTGACCGGCGATATACACTTTACCTTCGTTGAGCCGTTGGCGCAGATCGTCGGGCGGCAGATCGACCAGTACGACTTCATCGGCGGCATCAAAAAAGGGATCGGGGACGGTTTCGCGCACCTGAATCCCCGTGACGCCGCTCACCACATCGTTCAGACTTTCCAGATGTTGTACGTTCACGGTGGTGAAAACGTCGATTCCCGCTTCCAGCAGCTCTTCAATATCCTGCCAGCGCTTAGGATGGCGTGAGCCAGGCGCGTTACTGTGCGCCAGCTCATCCATTAAAATCAGTGCCGGACGCCGGGCGAGGGCGGCATCCAGGTCAAATTCGCGAATTTGCCGCCCCCGGTGCGAGTGACGTTTTGGCGGCAGAATGGTCAGCCCGTCAAGTAGCGCGGCGGTCTCTTTACGACCGTGCGTCTCTACCACGCCGATCACCACATCCAGTCCCTGCGCTCGCAGCCGCTGCGCTTGCGCCAGCATCGCCCAGGTTTTTCCGACGCCTGCGCAGGCGCCGAAGAAAATTTTCAACTTCCCCCGGTGGGGCGGGGGCGTTTGTTCCAACAAGCGATCCGGATCAGGACGCAAGGGTTCGTCGTTCATTTAGCTCTGTGTCCCTGTAGCGCATCCAGCGCCAGATTAAGCTCAACAATATTCACCACCGGTTGCCCAAGAAAGCGCGCCAGCGGCCTGTGCGTATATTCTGCAACCAGTTGCGCGACCTGTTCAACGGGAAGCTGGCGAGCCGCCGCCACGCGGGGGATTTGCCATGCCGCGGCGCCGGGCGTCAGATTATTATCCAGCCCGCTTGCCGAGGCCGTCGCCAGCTCAACCGGAACCGCGGAACTCGCCTGGGGGTTAGCGGCGCGTAGCGCGGCGACGCGGGCCTGTATTTGCGCATCCAGTTCGGGATTGCTGGCGGCCAGGTTGCTTCCGCCCGACGCCAATGGATTATAAGGCGTATCGGCGGTGGCGGAGGGCCGGCCATGAAAATAACCCGCGGCGGTAAACGATTGTCCGATAAGCGCTGAGCCGCGTATCACATTGTCTTTATGAATCAGCGAGCCATTAGCCTGCCAGGGAAACCACCACTGCCCCAACGCCGTGGTCAGAAGCGGATACACGCCACCGGTCAATAACAGCAGAAATAACATTGTCGAAAAAGCAGGACGTAAACCGATCATCATACACCTCACGCCAGACCCAGCAGGGTCAGCAGCACATCAATCACTTTGATACCAATAAACGGCACCACCAGACCACCCAGACCATAGATCCATAAATTACGGCGCAGCATGGCCGATGCGGAAAGCGGCTTATAACTCACACCTTTTAATGCCAGCGGGATCAGAAAAATAATAATCAGGGCGTTAAAGATCACCGCGCTCAGAATGGCGGAGTTCGGCGAATGCAGCCCCATCACGTTGAGCGCGTTTAGCTGCGGATAGGTAGCGGCAAACGCGGCGGGAATAATGGCGAAATATTTCGCTACATCATTCGCGATACTGAAAGTGGTGAGCGAGCCGCGCGTCATCAGCATCTGCTTACCGATATGCACCACTTCAATCAATTTGGTCGGGTTAGAGTCCAGATCCACCATATTACCGGCTTCTTTCGCCGCCTGGGTACCGGAGTTCATCGCCACCGCGACGTCAGCCTGCGCCAGCGCCGGGGCATCGTTAGTGCCGTCGCCAGTCATGGCGACCAGCCGTCCTTCCGCCTGATATTGACGGATCAGCGCCAGCTTGGCTTCCGGCGTGGCTTCGGCAAGAAAATCGTCCACACCGGCTTCGGCGGCAATCGCTGCCGCCGTCAGGCGGTTATCGCCAGTGATCATCACCGTTTTAATGCCCATCTTTCGTAGCTGGGCGAAACGTTCTTTAATGCCGCCTTTAACGATATCCTTGAGGGCGATAACACCCAGTACGCGCGCGCCTTCCACGACTACCAGCGGCGTCGCGCCCAGACGCGCTACGTTCTCGACGTTTTGCTCGACATCGGCGGGAAAATGGCCGCCATTGCTCTCGACATGACGCCGAATCGCGTCCACCGAGCCTTTACGGATCATCCGGTTATCGATATTAATCCCGCTCATGCGGCTTTGCGCGGTAAACGGAACAAAGGTGGCATGAAGCGACTGCACATCGCGTTCACGCAGGTTAAAGCGCTGTTTGGCGAGGATCACAATGCTGCGGCCTTCCGGCGTTTCGTCGGCCAGCGAAGCGAGCTGCGCGGCGTCAGCCAGCGTGCGTTCGTCTACCCCTCGGGCGGGAATAAAATCGGATGCCTGGCGGTTGCCGAGCGTGATAGTGCCGGTTTTATCCAGCAGTAACACGTCGACATCGCCCGCGGCTTCTACGGCGCGGCCGCTGGTGGCGATGACGTTCGCGCCCAACATTCGGCTCATTCCGGCTACGCCAATGGCGGAGAGTAGCCCGCCGATGGTGGTGGGGATCAGGCACACCAGCAACGCCACCAACACGGTGACGCTGACCGCGTTACCGCCCCAGGCGGAGAAGGGCCACAGGGTGGCGGTCGCCAGTAAAAAGACAATGGTCAGGGCGATGAGCAAAATCGTCAGGGCAATCTCGTTAGGCGTTTTCCGCCGCTGCGCGCCTTCCACCATCGCGATCATCCGGTCAAGAAAGGTTTCGCCAGGATTGACGCTACAGGCAATCACCAGCCAGTCGGAAAGAATTCGCGTGCCGCCGGTGACAGAAGCGAAATCGCCGCCGGACTCACGGATCACGGGCGCGGATTCGCCGGTAATCGCACTTTCATCCACCGAGGCGCCACCTTCGATGACCTCGCCGTCGCAGGGAATAACATCGCCTGCTTTGACCAGGACAATGTCGCCTTTCCGCAGTTCAGCGGCGGGCACGTTATCGGCCTGCGCATCATGGCGCGGGGCGCGCAGGCGGCGAGCGAACGCGGTCTTTTTCACTCCTTTCAGACTGTTTGCCTGGGCTTTGCTGCGGCCTTCCGCCAGCGCTTCGGCAAAATTGGCGAACAGTACGGTGAACCATAACCACAGACTGATCACCCCTGTAAACAAGGCGCTTCCCGCTATTTGTCCTGTTACCATAGCGAGCGTTAACAGAGTGGTTAGCACGCTGCCGGCCCAGACCACAAACATCACCGGGTTACGCCACTGGGCGCGTGGGCTTAGTTTTTTTACGGCATCCGTTAGCGCCTGTACGAGTAAAACAGGTTCAAACAGCGCCAGTTGCTTGCGACTCATATCAATGTACTCCGCATCGCTCAAGGTAAAGAGAAATGTTCCGCTACCGGGCCAAGCGCCAGGGCAGGAATAAACGTCAGCGCGCCGACCAGCAGTACCGTGCCGATGAGCAGTCCAATAAATAGCGCGCCGTGGGTCGCCAGCGTTCCCTGACTGGCTGGCTGTACTTTTTTACTGACCAGCGATCCGGCGATGGCCATGACAGGAATAATCACGCCGAAACGGCCGACGAACATGCAGAACGCCAGCAAACAGTTCCAGAAAGGCGAGTTAGCGCTCAGACCCGCAAAGGCGCTACCGTTGTTGTTGGCGGCAGAGGAGACGGCATATAGCACTTCGCTAAAACCGTGCGGGCCAGGGTTCAGCATTGCGCTGCGTCCGGCATCCGTCATCATCGCCAGCGCCGAACCCAACAAGACCAGCATCGGCGTGACCAGGATCGCCAGCGCGGTCATTTTCATTTCGCGCACGTCGATTTTTTTCCCCAGATACTCCGGCGTGCGACCGATCATCAGCCCCGCGATGAACACCGCCAGCAGGACAAACAGCAACATGCCGTACAGGCCTGAACCGACGCCGCCAAAGACCACTTCGCCAATTTGCATCAGCCACATCGGCACCATACCGCCCAGAGCGGTAAACGAGTCGTGCATGGCATTTACCGCCCCGCAGGACGCCGCGGTCGTGACGACGGCAAACAGGCTGCTGGCCAGCACGCCAAAGCGTGTTTCTTTACCTTCCATGTTGACGCTACTGTCCGCGCCTGCCGCCAACAGATGTGGATTTCCCTGAACTTCCGCCCACATCACTACCGCTACGCAGACCACAAAAATGAATGACATTGCCCACAGTAGCGCGCGTCCCTGACGGCGATCGCCCGCCGCTTCGCCAAAGGCGAAACAGAGCGCGGCTGGAATCAAAAATATCGCCAGCATCTGCGCCAGATTAGTGAGCGCGGTGGGATTTTCGAACGGATGCGAAGAGTTGGCGTTAAAGAAACCGCCGCCGTTAGTGCCAAGCATTTTGATCGCCTCCTGCGAAGCAACCGGACCCATCGGCAAGAGTTGTTTAGCGCCTTCAAGAGTGGTGATGGGCTGATAAGCCGACAGGTTTTGCGGTACGCCTTGTTGGATAAAAAACAGCGCGATAATTAACGCGACAGGAAATAATATCCATAGCGTAATGCGTACCAGATCCTGCCAGGCATTACCCAGCGTGTGCACATTCTGGCGCGTAAAGGCGCGGATAAGTGCAAAAACCACCGCAATCCCGGTCGCCGCCGACAGGAAATTTTGCACCGTCAGCCCCGCCATCTGGCTAAAGTAGCTCAGCGTGCTTTCGCCGCTGTAGGCTTGCCAGTTGGTATTGGTGACAAAGCTGACGGCGGTATTCAGCGCCAGATCCCAGGACATCCCCGGTAGCCGCTGCGGATTTAAGGGCAGCCACTCCTGCCAGAATAGCAGGCAAAACAGGATGCCCAGTCCCAGCAGATTGAGCGTCAGTAGCGCCAGTAAATACTGACGCCAGTTCATTTCGTGGTCGGTAATGCCAAGAGTCCGCCAGAGGATACGCTCAATGCCAGCCACGCCCGGCAACGGAACGGCGGCGATGAGCCTTGCCAGGCCCGAACCCAACGGTTTCGCCAGTACTAATAAAATCAGTAAAAAACTGGCGATCAGTAAAAATCCTTGCGCGGCCATCAGAACGCCTCCGCATTAATCAGGGCATAGACCAGATAACCTAAAAGTAAGAAAACCAGCACGATGCCGGTTATCACGCCTGCACTCACAGAGCACCTCCAGTGGCATTGTTTTACTCCTGAGAAAGGTAATTTTTTGGCTGCAAAGATTTCGCAAAAATTGGCGGGCGGAGTGTAAAAAAAGTATAAAAATGGCAAAGACCATTATTTAACTAATGATTAGTATTAATTTAACCTTTTTGTAACTAATTTACGCTTTGAATGTAAATCTGCTGGAAAAGCGTGAAAATAAGTGGTCGGATGAGTAGTAAAATTACACCGAAAGCGGTACTATTTTAATCAGGTAACGAGGTTCAATTTTTCGGTGCTATTCACCGATTCAATCTATACCGGGGCGGGTAGCGTCGGTATAAAGGGGGGAAACGTATGGAACATTATAAAGACTATCCGGCGCATGTCATTTTTGTCCGTCGTGCTTTCGCGGTGATCGCAGGCGTGCTGGCGCTGCCGGTGATGCTCTTCTGGAAAGACCGCGCGCGTTTTTATAGTTATCTGCACCGTGTCTGGTCGAAAACCAGTGATAAGCCGGTATGGATGGCGCAGGCTGAAAAAGCCACCTGCGACTTTTATTAATCGCGACCAGCCTGAAAAACCGTCAGCCGCCACGCTGGCGGTTTTTTTATGCGCCAGGGTCTACACTGTTTAACGCTATTCGCCGTGACGTTTCATCTTTCAGGAGTTGTATGCCCACCCATTTAGTCTGGTTCAGGCGCGATCTGCGTTTACAGGATAACCTTGCGCTGGCCGCCGCCTGCCGCGATGCATCCGCGCGGGTGCTGGCGCTTTATATTTCCACCCCCGCGCAGTGGCATGCTCATGATATGGCGCCGCGGCAGGCGGCATTCATCAGCGCGCAGCTCAATGCGCTACAGACGGCCCTTGCAGAGAAAGGGATTCCGCTGCTGTTTCATGAAGTGGCGGATTTTAATGCCAGTATTGAAACGGTCAAAAACGTTTGCCGACAGCATGACGTCAGCCATCTGTTTTATAACTATCAGTATGAGTTTAACGAGCGTCAGCGTGACGCGGCGGTGGAAAAAACGCTGCCATCTGTCATCTGCGAAGGCTTTGACGATAGCGTGATTCTGGCGCCCGGCGCGGTGATGACCGGCAATCATGAAATGTATAAAGTTTTTACGCCGTTTAAAAACGCCTGGTTGAAACGGCTAAAAGAGAATATCCCGCCGTGCGTTCCGGCCCCGAAGATCCGGGTGAGCGGCGCGCTTTCTACACCCTTAACGCCAGTTTCGCTTAACTACCCGCAACAGGCGTTTGACGCCGCGCTTTTCCCGGTGGAAGAAAACGCGGTCATCGCGCAGCTACGTCAGTTCTGCGCGCAGGGCGCGGACGGGTATGAGTCACGGCGGGATTTCCCTGCGGTCGACGGCACCAGTCGGCTTTCCGCCAGCCTGGCGACGGGTGGCCTGTCGCCGCGACAGTGCCTGCACCGATTACTGGCGGAGCAGCCGCAGGCGCTGGACGGCGGACCGGGAAGCGTCTGGTTGAATGAGCTCATCTGGCGGGAATTTTACCGTCATTTAATGACCTGGTATCCGGCATTATGCAAACACCAGCCGTTTATCCGCTGGACAAAACGCGTCGCGTGGCAGGAGAACTCACACTATTTTCAGGCATGGCAGAAAGGCGAAACCGGTTATCCCATTGTCGATGCGGCGATGCGCCAGCTTAACGCGACGGGCTGGATGCATAACCGTTTACGCATGATTACCGCCAGCTTTCTGATAAAAGATCTGCTGATTGACTGGCGGTTGGGGGAGCGCTATTTCATGTCGCAGCTTATTGACGGCGATCTTGCCGCCAATAATGGCGGCTGGCAGTGGGCCGCTTCAACCGGTACTGACGCCGCGCCTTATTTTCGTATTTTTAATCCCACGACTCAGGGAGAGAGGTTCGATCGCGACGGCGAATTTATCCGCCAGTGGCTACCGGCATTACGCGATATCCCTGGAAAAGCGATTCACGAGCCGTGGCGGTGGGCGGAAAAAGCGGGAGTCGTGCTTGATTATCCTCGGCCCATTGTTGAACACAAACAGGCGAGAATCGCGACGCTTTCCGCCTATGAGGCGGCGAGAAAAGGGACGTGATACAGGCCCGGTAGCGCAAACTACCGGGCCTTCTGCTATCAGGATTCGACGGCCAGCGCGCGGCTTTTGAATTTGAAGGACTGATACAGCCAAATCAGCAGGACAACCCCTACGCAGGCTAACGCGCCCCAGGTGATCTGTTCAAAAACATCCACATAGGCGTTGATGGCGTAATTAACCGCGCCGCTGGCGTCGAAGGCGCTTTGCGAGGTCTGGTCAGCGATGACGCCTGCCAGATAGTTAGCTATCGCGCCGGACAGCAGCATATAAATTCCGGTTAATACGCCGGTGACGCCGGGGATATCAATGCGCGTAATTTGCGACATGGCGACCGGGTCGATAAACAGCTCGGCAAAGCCCATCACCGCCAGTCCCAGCACCATCAGCGGCATTGAGGAGTGTCCGTAAGCGGCGGACCAGCGTGCGCTCAGGGTCAGAATACAGAATCCGGCGCTCATCAGACCGAGACCCAGCGCGAATTTGCCCCAGATACGCACGGTGCGATTACCGCTTACGCTCTCTTTAACCAGCCAGGCCAGGACGACCCCACACAGCATCACGGCAAAGGCGTTCACCGACTGGAACATGGCGGTAGGAACAGAATAGCCCAGAATATCGCGGTTCACAAAGCGGTCGATATACAGGCTGATAGAACTGCCGCCCTGCTGGGCAAACGCCCAGAACAGCATACTGAACAGGGTCAGGGTGACAATCAGCCCCAGTTCTTTGCGCTGTTTGGCCGTTTGCGCCTGACGATAAATTTTTGCCAGCACGACCAGGCCGATCGCGGTCGCCACGATTAAGGCATAGACAGACCATTCTTTCCAGAACAGAACGGTAATCAGCAACGGCGCCGCTACCAGCAAAATTAACAGCCAGCCCCAGTTCGGCAGCAGGTAGTTTCTGGCGCACAACACGGCTTTATTCACGCCGGTGGTGTGGGTGAAATGACGATTTCCACACAGGAAGATCACTAACCCCGCCAGCATACCAATGGCGGCGAGCGCAAAGCCCATCGCCCAACTGTACTCCTCTTGCACATAGCCGCAGGCGATAGGCGCCACGATCGAACCAATATTACCCGCTGCGTAAAGCAGCGAGAACCCGCCATCGCGGCGCGGATCTTCCGGCTGGTACAGTTCGCCCAGCAGGCAGCTAATATTCGATTTAAACAGGCCGTAGCCGCAGACAATGATCGCCAGCGACAGATAAAGGAATGTCGGCGCGATCTCACTGGCGCCCAGCACTAAATGACCTATAGCCATTAAAAATGCGCCCAGCATGACTGCCATTCGGTTGCCAAGCACCTTATCCGCCAGATAGCCGCCAAGAATCGGCGTTACGTAGACCAGCGAACAATAAGCGCTGAATAACTCATAGGCGTGGTTATCGTCGTATTTTAGCTGATTGGTGAGATAAAGAATCAGTAGGGCGCGCATACCATAAAAGCTGAAGTACTCCCAAATTTGCAGAGCGACAACGTAGTAAATAGCGCGGGGTTGAGATGCTTGTTTATTCATCGTATTTCCGGGATAGAGGCGCTGCGGCAAGAAAGCGGCATTCTTTGATAATGCCTTTCTTTGTGGGCTTATTAAGTCTGCCGTATCGCCGTGTTTCCTTAAAGTTACCAACATGATACAGAACTGATTTTTTCTGCAATATGCGTTCTGATTGCATAAATATACATGAAACCGATCGTGTTTTGCTAAGTAATTTGCGCCAAACACCGGGGGTGATTGTTTCTTGATGTGTCAAACAAATGTTTATCGACGAACGGCTAACGGGAGGCTATGTTAACGGAGGCTGAACCCGTAACGGGAAAGTAGAACGTGGGTTAAAGGGAGCGATGATGAAAAACACCGAGCTGGAACAACTGATTAACGACAAGCTGAACAGTGCGGCAATAAGCGATTATGCGCCGAATGGTTTACAGGTCGAAGGAAAAGAGACGGTACAGAAAATCGTTACCGGCGTGACCGCAAGTCAGGCGCTGCTCGATGAGGCGGTGCGTTTGCAGGCCGATGCGGTCATTGTTCATCATGGTTACTTCTGGAAAGGCGAGTCTCCGGTTATTCGCGGCATGAAACGCCGTCGCTTAAAAACGTTACTGGCAAATGATATTAACCTTTACGGTTGGCATCTGCCGCTGGATGCGCACCCTGAGCTGGGCAACAATGCGCAGTTGGCGGCGCTATTGGGCATTACCGTAAAAGGAGAAATTGAGCCGCTGGTGCCGTGGGGAGAGCTCTCAATGCCGGTGCCGGGGCTGGAACTGGCCTCATGGATTGAAGCGCGTCTGGGGCGTAAACCGCTATGGTGTGGCGATACCGGGCCAGAGAATGTGCAGCGTGTCGCCTGGTGTACCGGCGGCGGACAAAGTTTTATTGATAGCGCCGCCCGCTTCGGCGTGGATGCTTTTATTACCGGCGAGGTGTCTGAACAGACCATTCATTCCGCGCGCGAACAGGGGCTGCATTTTTATGCCGCCGGGCACCATGCCACTGAACGCGGCGGTATTCGCGCCCTGAGCGAATGGTTGAACGAAAACACGGCGTTGGATGTGACGTTTATTGATATCCCTAACCCGGCATAACTGAGAGGTAATAAAGTGCAGCGAGCGCGTTGTTATCTGTTAGGCGAAACGGCGGTCGTCCTGGAACTTGAACCGCCGATTACGCTGGCGAGCCAGAAACGCATCTGGCGTCTGACGCAGCGTCTGGTCGATATGCCGAACGTGGTGGAAGCCATTCCCGGGATGAACAATATCACCGTGATCTTGCGGGAACCGCAAACCCTGGCGCTGGATGCGATTGAGCGTCTGCAGCGCTGGTGGGAAGAGAGCGAGGCGCTGGAGCCGGACTCGCGTTCGGTTGAGATCCCGGTGATCTATGGCGGCGCAGGCGGGCCGGATCTGGCGGCGGTGGCACGGCACAGCGGTTTGAGTGAAAAGCAGGTCGTGGAGCTACATGCCTCCGTTGAATATGTCGTCTGGTTTTTAGGCTTTCAGCCCGGCTTTCCCTATCTTGGGAATTTACCAGAACCGCTCCATATGCCCAGACGCGCGGAGCCGCGCCTGCAGGTTCCGGTCGGTTCTGTCGGCATCGGCGGCGCGCAGACGGGGATTTATCCATTATCCACGCCGGGCGGCTGGCAGCTGATCGGCCTCACGCCGTTGAAGTTATTCGATCCGATGCGGGAGCCCCCGGTTCTGCTACGCCCTGGCGATAGCGTACGCTTTGTGCCGCAAAAGGAGGGAATATGCTGAATATTATTCGCGCGGGGATTTACACCTCCGTGCAGGATAGCGGGCGTCACGGCTTTCGTCAGTCGGGGCTGAGTCACTGCGGTGCGCTGGATAAACCCGCCTTTCAGACAGCTAATCTCCTGGTCGGGAACGATGCGAATGCCCCGGCGCTGGAAATCACTCTCGGCCAACTGGTTGTCGAATTTGAAAATGAGACCTGGTTCGCTCTTACCGGCGCAGGCTGCGAAGCGCAGTTGGATGATCAACCGGTCTGGACAGGCTGGCGATTGCCGGTAAAAGCGGGTCAGCGTCTTACGCTGCATCGACCGCTTCACGGGATGCGTAGCTATCTGGCGGTAGCGGGCGGTATTGCTGTGCCGGAGGTGATGGGATCGTGTAGTACCGATCTGAAGTCCGGTATCGGTGGGCTGGAAGGACGGCTACTAAAAGATGGCGATCGGCTGGCGACGGGTAAACCATCGCGACAGTTTAGCGGGCCGCAGGGCGTGAAGCAGTTACTGTGGGGGAATCGCATCCGTGCGCTGCCGGGGCCGGAATACCGTGAGTTCGATCGCGCCTCGCAAGAAGCGTTCTGGCGTTCGCCGTGGCAGCTCAGTCCGCAAAGTAATCGCATGGGCTATCGTTTGCAGGGACAATCGTTAACGCGGACAACGGATCGCGAACTGCTGTCGCACGGTTTGCTGCCCGGTGTCGTACAGGTGCCTTACAACGGTCAACCTATTGTGCTAATGAATGATGCTCAGACAACTGGCGGCTATCCGCGCATTGCCTGCATCATCGAGGCAGATATGTACCATCTGGCGCAGATCCCGCTAGGGCAACCGATCCATTTTGTGCAATGTTCGCTGGAAGAGGCGCTCAACGCGCGCCGCGAGCGTCAGCGCTATCTGGAACAGCTTACCTGGCGACTTCAGCATGAACATTGATTTAAATGCGGATTTGGGCGAAGGTTGCGCCAGCGACAGCGAATTATTAACGCTGGTCTCCTCCGTCAATATCGCCTGTGGTTTTCACGCCGGTGATGCGCAAACCATGCTGACCTGCGTGCGCGAGGCGCTGAAAAACGGCGTGGCGATCGGCGCGCATCCCAGCTTTCCTGATCGGGATAATTTTGGGCGGACGGCGATGGTTTTGCCGCCGGAAACGGTATACGCCCAGACGCTGTACCAAATCGGCGCGCTGGGGGCGATTGTTCAGGCGCAAGGCGGCGTGATGCGCCATGTCAAACCGCACGGTATGCTCTATAACCAGGCGGCGAAAGATCCCCATCAGGCACAGGCGATTGCGAAAGCGGTACACGACTATGATCCGTCACTGATACTGGTTGGACTGGCGGGAAGTGAGCTGATCCGGGCCGGTGAACGCTATCGTCTGACGACGCGGCAGGAGGTGTTTGCCGATCGCGGCTATCAGGCCGACGGTAGTCTGGTGCCGCGCACGCAACCTGGCGCGCTGATTCATGACGAAGAGCAGGCGCTGGCGCAAACGCTGGATATGGTACAAGCCGGGAGAGTGAAAAGCGTTACTGGCGTGTGGACGACTGTCACGGCGCAAACGGTGTGCATTCATGGCGACGGCGAGTATGCGCTTGCATTCGCACGCAGGCTACGCGCCGCGTTTAATGCGCGTAATATACACGTTATTGCCTGAGAGCCAGACGATTGAAGCTATTATATTACGGCTGCTAAAAATTATCGTGTTCTGTTCTCTTAATGTCAGGAAGAGGGATTTATTCAATACTATATAAATCCCCTTATAATATATTATTATTAAAAATAACCAAGTGATGCTGTAATAGCCAGTATGATGAGCTTATTGTTGCTAGCAGCAGAATTTTTGAAAATCACTATGATATCGTTAGCTATCGCCATCTAATCAAACCTCCGGGGCGAGTAAACTACCTGACTCTTTATTACCCTTTCTGATTGATTTACCTCACAATAGCCTCATTTTTAGCATTTATATTCCTCGTCATGACGACTTATCAGGAGACTGAAGCCAGATTGATTCGCTGTTTCACTATCACGTCATGGATAGCGTGCCAGATTGCCAACTATATGGATTTTAAGCTGTTTACGCATAGCAACTTTTTTAGCGAAAATTAAACTCATCTGATCAGTGATTTTTTAGTATATTACTCATTTTGTTATGATGGATTTGTTTTGTGAAAAGAAAATATCTTACGCAAGAAGAGATTGAAAAACTGCTGTCAGCGACTGACAGAATGCCCTTCCCGGAAAGAAACCGCTGCTTAATTCTGATGGCGTTTATTCACGGCTTCCGGGCCAGTGAGCTGCTGGGGCTGCGCTTGTCGGATATTGATCTTGCAGGAAGACAGCTTTATATCCGGCGCCTTAAAAATGGCTTTTCAACATGTCACCCCCTCCTTCCCGATGAGTATAACGTACTGAAAAGCTGGCTCAGGGCCAGGAAGTATCTTGAGAAAGGGGCTGACGGAGACTGGCTGTTCCTGTCGCTGCGACGGCATCCGCTCAGCAGGCAACAATTTTTTTACATACTTCGTGAGGCAGGGCGGTTGGCCGAATTAACAATAGCGCCACATCCTCATATGCTGCGACATGCCTGCGGCTACGCCCTTGCTGACAAAGGGATTGATACACGACTCATACAGGACTATCTGGGGCACAGGAATATCCAGCACACCGTAAGATACACCGCAAGTAACGCCGGGCGTTTTCATGGAATATGGCGAAAAAAACGTCGAGTATAACCGTACGTTCTGATTCAAAAAGTTAAGTCCGCTTCACGCTTTTATTATCCTCTCAGATTTACCCCTTCCACACAAGAGTCATGCAATCGTAATCTCTTGCTTATTAAGGAGTTATCCCTATAACAATAAAAAAACTAAGGGAAAATTTATCTGGTCCAACCAGTGCTATGCTGTATCCATTTTTGTCCTGCCTGCACAAAATGTTAATTTTAAGTGTTAAAAAAACGTATTAAATAATATTTAATGCTAATTAACTATCATATTAAAGAATTAAATCCGTTATTTGACTTTTTGAATCATATTGTTAAATCACTGAGAAGTCTGTTCAGGGAAGAACTGATTTACATAATCAACATATAAATCAAAAGATTACTGTGTTTTTTATTTGTCATTTTGTACTCCGCACAGGGCAGAATTACCCTGCGGCAGGAGCATTTACTACCAGGGGCTGACGGCCTGTGCAGCCGAAAAGCAGAACCGGACAGGGTGTCAGAGTGCTGTGTTTAGATAGGGCCAGACGTCATTTTTCATACAGACATGGAATGGCTCCCGGTCCACGAAAGGGTGCGGACATGTTGTTTCCACAACACGAAGCTGCCGTTGCTGGCGCAGTGCCGGGTCGGCAATGGCCAGAGGAGAACAATCTGATGACGCAAGAATATGCGGAAATGTCCACCGGAAGGGGGGGCACCAGTAAGTGCCGGTACAGTATGGGCGCGAAAATATTTTTGCTCCTGCTGGCGGTCTCCACCGTCGCAGCGTTGTTCAGCCTGTACCAGGTTCTGACGTACTGATATGCAGACGTTAACCAGAGTACTGCCGCCTCTCCGGCTGATTATGTTTTGTCAGTCAGGTGAAAATCCTGCGCAGTTTCCGGATACCGGCGGCCTTTGCGTGGAGGACTGCGTTCGTCTCAGGACACCAGAAGGGCTGCTTGATCGGTTGCGTCGGTGGCCCGGCGCGATGGTGATATCCGCCGGACGGCCATCAACCCAGCTTCTGCTGTGGCAACAGGTTTTTCTGCGTTATCCGCGGACAGTGGTTTTTTGCAGCAGTAACGCGTTTTTACCGGTTGACGTCAGCGTGGAAGGTTACTTCCGCCATCTGAGGCTGGTTAAACGCGCCATGTCGGTAAGGGTTCTGGCCAGAATGGCTGAGCTTGCCATATGGTCATCACTACAGACATCGCCTTACGAGGAGGAGATGAAAAACGCGTTGAGTGTACCGGAGCTGGTGATGGAGATAAACAGCCGCACGCTGGTCAGGTTACTGTCAGAGCGTCTGCCAAAACAGGGACGGCGGGTGCTGGGATTACTATTGTCAGGCTGTAGCCCGGAAATGACGGCCCGTATGCTGGGAACAGGCGTGAGGCAGGTCTGGCTCGCGGAGCAGACGCTGAAACAACGCTGGGATATCCCGACAGGAGTACCGCTATCTGATGCAGTAAGAATAAGGATACCGGACGTCGGCCCGGACATCAGTCAACAGAGTGTGTTGGTAAAAACCGGGGCCGGTAACGCATCGGATTTATGCTGACAGCATATTTACATCATGCCGTGCGGTATTCAAACCCATTATGTTGCGTTCTGAATGAGTTATCTTCGCAAAATAAATATGGCAATCATCGTTGTCCGGAAATACCGCATAACGTGTGACATTAATGAATCTGTAATCAGTGCGAAGGTTTACGCGCTGTGGCGGTAGCGTGGAATTATCTGGATGCGTTGAGTAAATTTCATTTTACCCTGCTGATATTACTGAAAATGGTTCTGGATAAACTGTTTAACATTATCTGTGTCGCCTAAAATATTTTCCCTGTTGCTATGGTAGAGCAAATAGCCGAATTGATTATAAATAAAATATCGCAAATTTATTGGCTATTAACATAAAGATATATTTATAAAGCAGGAGAATACTCTAATAAAGAGAATAGGATCTTTGTGGGAAATAATTTGAATCCTGAAAGCGCCTCCAGCCCTTTTTAATGCCGACATCAAATACTACCTGCTAATATTTTGTAGGTAAAACAATATGGTAGACCAAAAGCGTAAGATTATGACTCTTATGGATGCATTTGCTCATCTGTTGATTTTACGCCGTAAGCAGCATGGACTATAACCACCAGACATTTAAGGATTTTATTATGTTGCTTCCTGTGATTTTGGCTGGCGGCGCCGGTAGCCGCCTGTGGCCGATGTCCCGTGAGCTTTATCCAAAACAGTTCCTGAGGCTGTACGGACAGAATACCCTGCTGCAGGAAACTATCTTGCGCCTCTCCGGTCTGGATATCCATGAGCCCATGATTATCTGTAATGCAGAACACGGGTTTCTGGTGGCTGAACAGCTCAGACAACTTAATAAGCTGTCGAAAAATATCATACTTGAACCGGTGGGGCGTAATACCGCTCCAGCTATCGCCCTGGCGGCTTTACAGGCCATACATAACGGCGACGACCCGCTGATGTTAGTGCTCGCGGCCGATCATATCATCAACAGCCAACAGCTCTTCCACGATGCCATTCGTGTCGCGGAACGCTATGCCGTGGCTGACCATCTGGTCACTTTCGGCATTGTGCCGAACGCTCCGGAAACCGGGTATGGCTATATCCATCGTGGCAACGCGCTAGTCGAAAGTGAACGCTCGCTTTACCGGGTCGCTCGCTTTGTGGAGAAACCTGACCTGGCACATGCCAAAGCCTATCTGAACTCCGGAGAATACTACTGGAACAGCGGTATGTTTATGTTCCGGGCGAAAAAGTATCTTTCTGAGCTAGCAAAATTCCGCCCCGATATTCTCAAAACTTGTACCGCTGCGGTGCGCGCAGCGGATAGAGGCAATAATTTTATCAGCATTCCGCTTGAGGTGTTCAGTACTTGCCCGGCGGAGTCCGTTGACTACGCAGTGATGGAAAAAACTGCCGATGCGGTGGTGGTAGGACTGAATACGGACTGGAGCGATGTCGGCTCCTGGTCCGCTTTGTGGGATGTTAGTCCTAAGGATGAGCAGAATAACGTGTTAACAGGTGATTCCTGGGTGCATAACACTCAGAACAGCTACGTCAACAGTGATGGAAAGTTGGTGGCGGCGATAGGTGTCCAGGATCTTGTGATTGTCAACACCAGGGATGCCGTATTGGTGATGAACAAAAATTGCTCTCAGGACGTGAAAAAGGTGGTTGAGCATCTGAAGCTGAACCAGCGCAGCGAATATAAGTGCCATCTGGAAACCTACTTTCCGTGGGGCTGCTGCGACGTGGTGGTGCAGACCCCGCGCTTCAACGTCAGGCGCATTACTCTCAAGCCTGGCGGGTCGCTCTCGATGCAGATGCACCATCACTACGCCGAACACTGGGTTATTCTCGCAGGAACCGGAAAAATCACTCTCAGCGGCAAACAATTTCTGCTCAACGAAAATCAGTCGACTTTTATTCCCATCGGTGTTGAGCACTGCCTGGAAAATCCGGGCTGCATTCCTCTCGAAATATTGGAAATCCAGTCAGTGCCTGGGTGAAAACGACATTACCCGTATTAAAGGCCAGTAGGTTGTTGCTAATTTTTTGCAGGACACAGATTTAGAATGACTCAGCTTAACTGTTTTAAATCCTACGATATTCGTGGCGAACTGGGCGAAGAACTGAATGACGATGTTGCCTACCGTATCGGCCGCGCCTATGGCGAGTTACTGAAACCACGTCAGGTGGTAGTAGGGGGGGACGTGCGACTGACTAGTGAGTCCCTGAAGCAGGCGCTAGCCAACGGATTGATGGATGCGGGTACCGACGTGCTGGATATTGGTCTGAGCGGTACCGAAGAGATTTATTTTGCCACTTTCTATTTGGGTTTGGATGGCGGAATTGAAGTAACGGCCAGCCACAACCCGATAAATTATAACGGTATGAAGCTGGTTAGGGAGAATGCAAAGCCCATCAGTGGTGATACCGGGCTGCGTGATATCCAGCGTCTGGCGGAGGATAACCGCTTTACGTCGATAGACTCCTCCCGCCGTGGCACTTTGCGCCAGATTTCCATCCTGCAGGAATATGTGGACCACTTGATGGGCTACGTAAATCTGGCGAACTTTACTCGTACGCTGAAACTGGTGGTGAACTCCGGTAACGGAACAGCAGGGCATGTCATTGACGAGATAGAAAAACGCTTTACCGCGGCGGGCGTACCGATGACCTTCGTTAAGATTCATCATCAGCCGGATGGTAACTTCCCGAACGGGATTCCCAACCCGCTGCTGCCTGAATGCCGACAGGACACATCGGATGCGGTGCAAGAACACGGGGCAGATATGGGTATCGCCTTTGATGGCGACTTCGATCGTTGCTTTATGTTTGATAACAATGGGGAATTTATCGAAGGTTATTATATTGTCGGCCTGTTAGCAGAAGCGTTCCTGCAAAAACAACCAGGGGCGAAAATCATTCATGATCCGCGCCTGACGTGGAATACGGTGGATATTGTGACTCGCTGCGGGGGGACGTCGGTGATGTCGAAAACAGGTCACGCGTTCATTAAGGAGCGGATGCGCCGGGAAGATGCGATATACGGCGGGGAGATGAGCGCGCACCACTACTTTCGGGATTTTGCTTACTGTGACAGTGGGATGATCCCATGGTTGTTGGTGACGGAACTGCTATGTCTGAAGGGGAATACATTAAAGACGCTGGTGGCGGATCGCCAGGCTGCGTATCCGGCGTCGGGTGAGATTAACCGCAGACTGGGCGATGCGGCGGCAGTGATAGCGCGCATTCGCGAGCGTTATGAGTCGGAGGCGGTGAAGGTAGACACAACGGATGGCATCAGCATCGAATATACGGACTGGCGTTTTAACCTGCGCTGCTCGAATACTGAGCAGATGGTACGTCTTAATGTGGAATCGAAAGCAGCCCCTGCGCTGATGAATGAGAAGACCGCCGAGTTGCTCAACATGCTAAAAGAGGAAACGCTGTGAGGCCTATGTTTTCAAGGATTTATCGCTATCGTGGTTTTATTATTGACAGTGTAAAGCGAGACTTTCAGGCCCGTTATCAAACCAGTTTTCTGGGCGTGGCGTGGCTGATTTTACAGCCTGTCGCTATGATTTCCGTGTATACGCTTATTTTTTCGGAACTAATGCGTACACGGTTGGCAGGTATGGATGGTCCCTTTGCCTATAGCATCTATTTATGTTCAGGGGTACTGACCTGGGGCTTTTTTACCGAAATGCTGAATAACCTTGTCAATATATTTCTGACTCATGCTAATATCCTTAAAAAAATGAGTTTTCCACGTATTTGTTTACCTGTTATTATTACCTCTTCAGCTTTTATTAATTTCTTAATTATATTCTTATTATTTATTGGGTTTCTCCTTATTACCGGGAATTTTCCTGGCTGGATTTTTTTCGAAGTTATTCCGGTATTAATAATTCAGGTGCTATTTACTCTTGGACTGGGGATTATCCTGGGAGTGTTGAATGTTTTTGTCCGCGATGTTGGGCAGTTCGTGAATGTTCTGCTGCAATTCTGGTTCTGGTTCACACCTATTGTTTATGTCTCCAAAACCCTGCCGGAATGGGTATCGGGATTTTTAGTATATAACCCTATGGTATCGATTATTGGCTCTTATCAGGATGTAATACTCTACCAACAACATCCTGACTGGATGGCGCTTTTTCCAGTAGCCATTATCTCTCTTATACTGTTTTTATTCGCCTGGCGTCTGTTTAAAAAACATTCGGCTGATATTGTGGACGAGATTTAAAGATGAGTATTAAAGTTCGAAACGTCGGTAAGGCGTATAAATACTATTCATCAAAATGGAATCGGGTGATTGAGAAGCTACTGCCTGGAGATAAACCGCAGCACAGTAAAAAATGGGTACTGAAAGATATTAGTTTCACCATTAAGCCGGGAGAATCTGTGGGTATTGTCGGCGTAAATGGTGCAGGGAAAAGTACTCTGTTGAAATTACTCACTGGTACTACGCAACCGACGAAAGGTTCTATTGAAATTCGGGGAAGAGTTGCAGCGCTACTTGAATTAGGGATGGGGTTTCATCCTGATTTTACCGGTACTCAGAACGTTTATATGTCCGGGCTAATGATGGGGCTAAGCCGAGAAGATATCGAGCGTTTGCTGCCGGAAATCGAAGCTTTTGCCGATATTGGTGATTATATCAATGAGCCTGCGCGCATCTATTCAAGCGGTATGCTTATGCGCCTCGCTTTCGCCGTCGCTACGGCGGCACGTCCGGATATTTTGATTGTTGATGAAGCGCTTTCGGTTGGCGATTCGCGTTTCCAGGCAAAATGTTACGCGCGTATCGCTGATTTCAAAAAACGAGGCACTACGCTGCTGCTGGTTTCGCACAGTGCTGGCGATATCGTTAAGCACTGCGAACGTGCCATTTTCCTGAAAGATGGTGATATTTGTATGGATGGTGCGGCGCGCGATGTAACTAACCGCTACCTGGACGAACTATTCGGTAAGCCTGGTAAGGCTGCGTCCAACCGGACAAAGAATAAAAGCTGGATCAGTGACCCGGCCATAAAAATGTCTCCGGAAAAGATTTCTGATGTTTATCACACTCGTCCGGGCTACAGGCCGGAAGAGTATCGTTGGGGGCAGGGTGGAGCGAAAATCATTGATTATCTTATTCAGAGTAATGGCGAAGATTTTCCACCTTCGCTTATCGGCAATCAGCAAGTCGATTTTATAATGAAGGTCATTTTTGAACACGATTTTGACTGTGTAGTGCCGGGACTATTGATTAAAACGCTTGATGGGTTATTTCTGTATGGCACAAATTCTTTTCTCGCATCTGAAGGGCGCGAAAATATTTCCGTATCCCGCGGTGATATCCGCGTATTTAAATTCAGCATTCCTGTCGACTTGAACAGCAGTGATTATTTGCTCTCATTCGGTATCTCCGAAGGGAATCCGCAAACCGATATGACCCCACTCGACAGGCGCTATGACTCCATCATATTACATGTCACCAGGAGTATGGATTTCTGGGGCATTATCGATCTTAAGGCAACGTTTAATAGTTACCAGTGAAGTTGAGATTACAATTACATGACTACTAACTTAGATAAATTAGTTAGCGAGCTACCTGAAATTTATCAGACAATTTTTGGTCATCCTGAATGGGATGGCGAAGCTGTGCGTGACTGCCATGAAAGACTGGCGCTGATTACTAAGCAGTACGACCATTTATCTCGTGAACTGGGTCGACCATTGCGAGTGCTCGATCTTGGCTGTGCTCAGGGCTTCTTCAGCCTTAGTCTCGCCAGCAGGGGGGCAAGCGTTGTTGGTATAGATTTTCAACAGGAAAATATTACTGTTTGTCAGGCCTTAGCGGATGAGTACCCGGTGTTAGATGTTACTTTCCGGGTTGGACGTATTGAAGATACCATCGCGGCGTTAAACGTGAACCAGTTCGATCTTGCTATTGGTTTGAGTGTTTTCCACCATATTGTACATCTCCACGGTGTGGAAGAAGTTAAACGGTTACTGTCGCGCCTGGCCGACTGCACACAAGCGATGATCCTTGAGTTAGCGGTAAAAGAAGAGCCATTGTTCTGGTATATTTCTCAGCCGCATGATCCCCGTGAATTGATTGAACAATGCGCGTTTTATCGCGTGATTGGGCAGTTTAATACCCATCTTTCTCCCGTGCCGCGACCTATGTTCCTGATAAGCAATACTCATGTGATACTGGAGAATTTCAACCAGCCATTTGAGCGCTGGCAGGATCACCCGTATGCGGGAGCTGGTTTTGCGCATAAAAAGAGCCGACGCTATTATTTCGGCGAAAATTATATCTGTAAGCTTTTCTATTATAATACTCCTGACGATTTATTAACCGTCGAAGAGAGACAGCGCAATCGGGAAGAGTTAAACAACGAAGCGAAAATACTTACCCATCCGCCGCGAGGTTTTAAAGCACCTAAGTTGCTGGCGTATGGCAATAATGATCACTTTGGCTGGCTGGTAATGGAGAAATTATCAGGTCGCCTGTTAAGCGATATGCTAAGAGCTGGTGAAACCCCCGATCGTGAAAAAATTCTGCAGTCATTGCTCATGGAACTGGTTAAGCTGGAGAAACAAGGACTATGGCACGATGATATCCGTCTCTGGAATGTAATGGTTGATAGTCAGCAAAAGGCCTTTCTGATTGACTTTGGATCTATCGTTAAAATCCCGCGCGACTGTAGTTGGCCGCCAAATATCGTTCAGTCCTTTTTCATTTTTGTAAATGAACTGTTTGATGAACAGCGAAGCTGGAAGGGATTATGGCGTTCCGCGCCGTTGCACCCCTTTAATTTACCGCAACCCTGGTCAAATTGGTTATACGCCGTATGGCAAAAGCCAGTTGATACGTGGAGTTTTACCCTGTTGGCACAGTTGTTTAAAACCAAAGATCGGCTTCCGGCGCCGGAAAGTAATATCAGCGCCATTGAGCAATGGATTACCGCCCAGGAGACGGTGCTGCTGGAAAGCCAAACCCGCCTGCGTAACGAGGTGGCTCATTGTGAACAACTGAGTCAGCAGATGTATCAACTTAATACGCAGATGATCCAGCTTGAGCACGATATGGCTGCGCTGACGGAAACAAAGACAGAATCTGATATCGCTGTCATGGCCGGGGCTGGTTCCAGGAGGGGGGAAAGCGAGCTGAAATGGCTTATTGAACACGTTGAACAGCTTGATAATTTACTACAACAGGCCCGGTGCCAGCCAGCGGAAGCTGTGTCGTTGCCGCCTGAGACAGCGATATTACAGGAGAAGCTGGCGGCAGCCCATCAAGATATTCATCATTTAAAAAATGTAAAACATCAGTTGCGCCATGAAATAGACAAAATTCATCGCAGCCGTTCATGGCGAATGACCCGTTGTTACCGTTATGCCGGCCTACAGATTCATTTGCTACGGCAGTATGGTTTTAGCCAGCGCTGTAAACATCTGGTAAAACGAATCCTACAGTTTGCATTTTCGTTCCTGCGTAAACATCCCAAAGTGAAGTATAACGCGGTAAACACTTTACATAAGTTAGGACTTTATCAACCCGCATACCAGCTCTACCGCCGAATGAATCCGTTGCCGGATAGCCAGTACCAGGCCAGCACGCAGCAGGTTGCGCAGACCGAGTTACAGGTATTGCATCCTGAAATGTTGCCGCCAGCAGTCCATGAAATTTATCTCAAACTAACTAAAAATAATTAAGGAGATCACCTTGCACATTTTGATTGATGTCCAGGGATACCAGTCGGAAAGTAGATTCCGCGGAATCGGACGTAGTACTCTGGCTATGAGCCGTGCCATTATTCAAAATTCAGAAGGACACCGCGTTAGTATTTTGATAAATGGCATGTACCCCATTGACAATATTAATAATGTCAAAAAAGCCTACCACGATATCCTGGCTGATGAGGATATGTTCATCTTTTCCGCGGCTGGCCCAACCGCCTATTGTAATACCGATAATCATGGTCGCAGCAAAGCTGCGCTGGCGGCGAGAGACATAGCGATCGCTAATATTAATCCTGATATCGTTTACATCATTAATTTATTTGAAGGACATAGTGATAACTACACTGTCTCCATACCTGTTGATAACGTGCCGTGGAAAACAGTTTGTGTATGCCATGACTTGATTCCGTTGCTCAATTCGGAGCACTATCTTCGCGATCCTAATTTCCGCGAGTTTTATATGAATAAACTCGCAGAGTTTGAACAGGCTGATGCCTTCTTTGCCATTTCACAATCCGCAGCGCAGGAGCTTATTGAATATACAAATGTTCCCGCATCTCGCGTGCACCATATCTCTTCTGCGGTTGGCGAAGAGTTTGGCCCCCAGGAGTACTCGGCCGATGAGATTTTAGTCCTGAAAAAAAAGTATAAACTTCCTGATGAATACATTTTAACCCTGGCGATGATCGAGCCGCGAAAAAATATCGAAGCGTTAATTAAGGCTTATAGTCAATTACCAAAATCCCTGCAGCAACGTTATCCAATGGTGTTGGCATACAAGGTGGATCCGGACGACCTGGAACGCATCTTAACCCTGGCGGAGAACTATGGATTAGCTCGTAATCAGCTTATTTTTACCGGCTTTCTGGCTAATGACGATTTGATTGCTCTCTATACGTTATGCAAGCTGTTTGTGTTTCCATCGCTGCATGAGGGGTTCGGCCTGCCGCCGCTGGAAGCAATGCGCTGCGGGGCTGCGACGCTGGGCTCTAACGTAACCAGCCTGCCGGAAGTTATCGGCTGGGATGAGGCGATGTTCGATCCGCGGGACGTGAACGATATTCGTCAGTTGATGGAAAAAGCCCTTACCGATGACGCCTTTTTCATTGCTCTGAAAGCACACGCGTTAACGCAGTCGGCAAAGTTTTCCTGGGCTAATACGGCGAAACTGGCTATCGACGGTTTTAGCCGATTACTGATGGAGAAAAAGGACCACGTTCCGCTTTCTGTTGCCGATATTTGCGCTTCCCGATTTGCAGCAATACAGGAAATTGATGTATTGAGCGAGGTTGATCGCCTTGGCCTGGCGTGGGCGGTAGCGCGTAATAGCTTTAAAAAACATCAGCGCAAGCTGTTGGTGGATATTTCCGTATTAGTGAAACACGATGCAAAGACCGGCATTCAACGCGTATCGCGTAGTATTCTTAGCGAGCTGTTGAAATCTGGTGTAGAAGGGTATGAGGTCAGCGCTGTTTACTACACGCCTGGTGAATGCTACCGCTACGCTAACGCCTATCTTTCCAGGCATTTCAACTGTGAATTCGCTTCTGATGAGCCCGTGTTATTCAGTAAGGATGATATTCTCATTGTTACCGATCGGACTGAGCATTTGTTTTCGAAAGGGGCTACACCAATTGATTATATCCGCTCGGCTGGCGCATTCGTCTGTTTCCTGATGCACGATATTTTACCTCTAAGACGGCCCGAATGGAGTGTTGAAGGTATTCAACGCGAATTCCCAATTTGGCTATCCTGCCTTGCGGAGCATGCCGACCGACTGATTTGCGTCTCAGCGAGCGTGGCGGAAGACGTAAAGCTCTGGATTGCCGAAAACAACCACTGGGTAAATGCTAACCCCTTATTGAAGATAAGTAATTTCCATCTCGGTGCCGACATTGATAATAGTTTACCCTCAACGGGTATGCCGGAAAACGCCGATGAGTTGCTGGCAAAAGTAGCGGCTGAGCCGTCTTTTATCATGGTTGGCACTATAGAGCCGAGGAAGGGACATGCGCAAACGCTGGCCGCTTTTGAGCAACTGTGGCAGCAGGGTAAAAACGATAATCTTTTTATTATTGGTAAGCAGGGATGGAAAGTTGACGCGCTGTGCGAACGCCTACGCCATCACCCGCAACTAAATAAAAAACTGTTCTGGTTACAGAACATTAGCGATGAGTTTTTATCGAAACTATATACACAATCGCGCGCGCTGATTTTCGCCTCGTTAGGAGAAGGATTCGGCTTACCGTTGATTGAGGCGGCACAGAAAAAACTACCGGTGATTATTCGTGATATCCCAGTATTTAGAGAGATTGCTCAACAGCACGCATTTTATTTTTCCGGTGAGGCGCCGGAAAATATTGCTAAAGCTATTGAAGAATGGTTAATTCTTTATGAACAAAATATTCATCCTCGTTCAGAAAATATAAACTGGTTAACCTGGAAGCAGAGCACTCAATTTCTGTTGGAAAATCTACCAATTATATCACCTGCCGTGAATAAATAATTACTTTCAAGCGGGGCGGTTGGTACCGTCCTGCTATGAACTGATTATGAAAATAATATTTGCAACTGAACCTATTAAATATCCATTAACGGGTATTGGCCGCTATTCTTTTGAACTGGTTAAGCAACTTGCTGTCGCTAGTGAGATTGAAGAGTTAAAGCTATTTCACGGCACTACATTTATTGATCAAATACCATTATCTGGAAATAAAGGGGATAATAAAAAAAACAATCATCATCGATTGTCAGCTTTTTTGCGTCGTCAACCATTACTGATTGACGCCTATTTTATGATGCACCCACGGCATCAGGCATGGGCATTGCGTAATTATAAAGATTACATTTTTCACGGTCCTAATTTTTACCTACCATATCGGCTTGAGCGCGCAGTGGCAACATTCCATGATATTTCGATATTTACCTGCCCGGAGTATCATCCGCAAGATCGTGTTCGTTATATGGAGAAATCGCTGCGCGAAAGTTTATCCTCGGCAAAACTGATTTTGACCGTTTCTGACTTTTCCCGTCAGGAAATGATACGCATGTTCAATTATCCATCAGAGAGAATTATTACAACCACTTTAGCCTGCAGTAGTGATTATATTCCACGTCGTCAGATGGAATGTCAGGCTGTACTACAAAAATATCAATTGGAGTGGCAATGTTATGGTCTATATATTGGCACTCTGGAGCCGCGAAAAAATATTCGCGGCCTGTTGCAGGCATACCAGATGCTGCCGATGGAAACGCGTATGCGATATCCTTTAATCCTGTGTGGCTATCACGGCTGGGAAGACGATACTCTTTGGCAGATTGTCGAAAAGAGTAAGCGTGAAGGCTGGCTTCGCTATTTAGGCTATGTTCCTGATAATGACCTTCCTTATTTATACGCAGCAGCCAGGTCTTTTATTTACCCCTCATTTTATGAGGGATTCGGATTACCTGTTCTTGAAGCAATGTCCTGCGGTATTCCGGTCGTGAGTTCCAATGTTAGTTCTCTGCCTGAAGTAGCCGGTGACGCGGGGTTATTATCTGAACCCAATGATATAGATGCGATAAGTGCTCATATTTTACAAAGTCTACAGGATGAACAGTGGCGGAAAACGGCTATAGCACGCGGTTTTGTTCAGGCCCGGCAGTTTTCCTGGGAAAACTGCGCAGCCCAGACCATCAATGCCTATAAATTGATTTAAGGGTATATGTTGAGAGTTTTACACGTCTATAAGACCTATTATCCTGATACCTATGGTGGTATTGAGCAGGTCATTTACCAGTTGTCTCAGGGCCTTGCCCAACAGGGAATATCTACCGATGTATTTACTTTTAGTCCGGATAAAAATACTGGCCCTGTTGTTTATGAGGATCATCGGGTCATTTATAATAAGCAATTAACTGAAGTCGCTTCCACGCCGTTTTCCCTACAGGCAATAAAGCGGTTTAAAAAAATTAAAGATAACTACGACATTATTAATTACCATTTCCCATTTCCATTTATGGATATTTTGCATCTGAGCACACGTCCGGATGCCAAAACGGTAGTCACTTATCATTCTGATATCGTGAAACAAAAGCGGTTAATGAAGTTGTATCAACCATTACAGCATCGCTTTCTTTCAAGCGTTGATTGTATTGTGGCGTCATCTCCTAACTATGTGGCTTCCAGCCAGACGTTACAACAATACCTGGACAAAACGGTGGTCATACCTTTTGGTCTGCAACAGTATCATATTCAGCACGACCCGCTACGCTTGGCACACTGGCGCAAAACGGTTGGCGAGAATTTTTTCCTCTTTGTCGGCACTTTTCGCTATTACAAGGGATTGCACATTTTGCTGGATGCCGCTGAACAAAGCCAACTGGCGGTTGTCATCGTTGGCGGCGGGCCGCTGGAAACCGAGGTGCTACGTGAAGCGAAACTTCGCGGGCTGCGTAACGTCATTTTTACCGGCAGGCTCAATGATGAGGATAAATATATTCTCTTTCAACTTTGCCGTGGCGTCGTGTTTCCATCGCATCTGCGATCTGAAGCCTTTGGCATCACTCTGCTGGAAGGTGCGCGATTTGCAAGGCCGCTTATCTCCTGCGAGATTGGTACCGGAACATCATTTATCAACCTTGATAAGGTTAACGGCTGTGTGATCCCACCGCACGACAGCGCTGCGTTGGTGGAGGCGATGAATGAATTGTGGCATAACGATGAGATCGCCCTGCGCTATGGCGAAAACTCACGTCATCGCTTTGAGAAGATGTTTACGGCCAGGCATATGATTGATGCTTACGTTAATCTCTATCTCACTTTACTGGAACAAAAAACCTGATCTGCCCGTTACCGCTGTCATGACGGAATAGGACATTAATGAATATATGTAATGTACATTACAAAGTTAAAAAAAGAAGTAGTTCGTTTCACTTCACTTATTTAACTCCGGGGAATGGATTGATGGTTTCCATAAAATGGCAATTTTTTCAACAACTGTCACATTGAACGGCACTGATGATTACACGTTATTATGTTGTGAAGCGCCTGCCACAGGACGTTGATGATGCTAATGGCGGCGGTTTTAGCACGTTCCAGCAGCGATGCTGGAGTTGTCGGATAAAAAATATCATGATCAAAGCGATAGCGACGGCGCTGTAGCTGAAAGACGATGTTATCATAGTGCGCGGCGCAGCCCCTTAATCACCTGTTAACAAAGGATATTATCATGCCTGAAGGCCCGGAAATTCGTCGTGCGGCGGATAACCTGGAGGCGGCAATCAAAGGCAAACCCTTAACCGATGTCTGGTTTGCCTTTGCACAGTTAAAACCGTATGAATCGCAACTTACCGGTCAAATTGTTACCCGGATAGAGACGCGGGGAAAAGCGTTATTGACCCACTTTTCAAATGGCCTGACGCTCTACAGCCACAACCAACTCTATGGCGTATGGCGGGTGATCGATACCGGTGAAATACCACAGACCACGCGTATATTGCGCGTCAGGCTACAAACGGCGGATAAAACTATTCTGCTTTATAGCGCGTCTGATATCGAAATGCTGACAGCAGAGCAGCTCACGACACACCCCTTTTTACAGCGAGTCGGCCCGGATGTGCTGGACGTGCGTCTCACTCCGGAAGAGGTTAAAGCTCGATTGCTGTCGCCGCGTTTTCGCAACCGACAATTTTCCGGACTGTTGCTGGATCAGGGCTTTCTGGCGGGATTGGGGAATTATCTGCGCGTTGAAATCCTCTGGCAGGTAGGGTTAACCGGACAGCATAAAGCGAAAGATCTCAACGAGGCGCAACTGAATGCGCTTTCTTACGCGCTGTTGGATATTCCGCGCCTGTCCTACACGACTCGCGGTCAGGCGGATGAAAACAAACATCATGGCGCACTGTTTCGCTTTAAGGTTTTCCACCGTGACGGCGAAGCGTGCGAGCGGTGCGGCGGCATTATTGAAAAGACAACATTGTCCTCACGCCCGTTTTACTGGTGCCCGCATTGCCAGAAATAGCCGGAACCGCCATCGGCGAGCGGCTATTGCCTGATGGCGCGACGCTTATCAGCCCTACAAAGGTTGTTTGGGCGCATAGGTTGAAATAAAACGAGCCACTGCTGGCCCAGTTAACAGAATACTGAACAGCCGTAGGGTTTGCATTGCCATGATGAGCGCCATATCGGCACTGCTTCCTGCCGCGATCGCGGCAACCGTATCCAGACCACCGGGACTGGTGGCGAGATAAGCCGTCATAAAATCAATCTGCATGTAGTAAGCCATTCCCCACGCCATCGCGGCGCAAATCGCCATCAGCGCGAAAATTGACAATAAGATTTGCGGCAATGGCCGCAGCGCCATAAAAAAAACCTGTCTGTCAAAACCCAGCCCAATACGCCAGCCTATCGCCATATACGCCACGGCCAGCAGCCATTCGGGTAATTCAATCTCAATGATGCCTTGCGAATGGAGAAGCGCGCCTGCCAACATGGGGAGCAGCATCGTGCCGGAAGGGATACGCATCAGGCGACCGGCAATGCCCGCCACGATCGCTAATAGCAGCGTCGTCAATACATTACCGCTAAGCGGCGGAAACCAGATCACCTGTTGGCTGACCGCTGCCGCGCTGTCGCCGAGTATCAGGCGTGTCACCAGCACCGCCGCGCCAGCCACAAACAGTACCCGTAGATACTGCATAAACGCCACCAGGCGGATATCCGCCCCGTAATCTTGCGCCATCGCTACCATTGCCGCCGCGCCGCCCGGCGATGACCCCCATGCGCCGGTGTTGCCGGGCAGCGAGCTGTACCGTACCAGCAGCCAGCCGACTACCGCGCTGGAAAGCAGCGTCACCAGCAACACTAAAAGCACGACCGGCCAGTAGAGGGCGAGGGTGGTCAATATCGAACCGGTTAGATTTTGGGCGATCATACAGCCGAGAATCGCCTGCGCGGCGAGAAAAATACCGCGCGGAAGTTGTAGCGTACTACCTCGCAAACTCAACACGATACCCGCAATCATTGGACCGAGCAGCATTGCCGCCGGAAGGTGCAGCCAGAGAAAAATAAGGGAAATAAGCAGCGATAACAGGAACAGCAAAAACCACTGCAGAATCGGCATTCCATGCTCCCTGAATGATATTTAGCGAAACCTTAATTAATCATAGAGAGTAACGGGGTAAGAATAAAATAATGAGGATAAGAAAAAAGGAAAATGTACCGGATGGCGAGGGTTGCGTCGCCATCCGGTTGTCAATTAACGCTTCAGCGCCGATTTAAAATCGCGTTTATCGTAGCCGGTATACAGCTGACGAGGACGGGCGATTTTCATGCCGTCAGTGTGCATTTCATTCCAGTGTGCAATCCAGCCAACGGTACGCGCCATGGCGAAGATCACGGTGAACATGGAGGACGGAATGCCCATCGCTTTCAGAATGATGCCGGAGTAGAAGTCTACGTTCGGGTACAGTTTCTTCTCGATGAAGTACGGGTCGTTGAGCGCAATGTGCTCAAGCTCCATGGCCACTTCCAGTAGATCGTCTTTGGTACCCAGTTCTTTCAGCACTTCGTGGCAGGTTTCACGCATCACGGTGGCGCGCGGATCGTAGTTTTTGTAAACACGGTGACCGAAGCCCATCAGGCGGAAAGAATCATTCTTGTCTTTCGCACGGCGAACAAATTCCGGAATGTGTTTAACAGAGCTGATTTCTTCCAGCATTTTCAGCGCGGCTTCGTTGGCGCCGCCGTGCGCGGGTCCCCACAGGGAGGCGATCCCGGCGGCAATGCAGGCGAACGGGTTGGCGCCGCTTGAACCTGCGGTACGTACCGTTGACGTAGAGGCGTTCTGCTCATGGTCAGCGTGCAGGATCAGAATACGATCCATCGCGCGCTCCAGTACCGGATTCACTTCATAGGTTTCACACGGCGTGGAGAACATCATGTTCAGGAAGTTACCGGCGTAGGAAAGGTCGTTGCGCGGATAAACAAACGGCTGACCGATGGAATATTTGTAACACATCGCCGCCATGGTCGGCATTTTGGACAGCAGGCGGAACGCCGCGATTTCACGGTGACGCGGATTGTTCACATCCAGCGAGTCGTGGTAGAACGCCGCCAGCGCGCCAGTGATCCCGCACATTACCGCCATCGGATGTGAGTCGCGACGGAAAGCATGGAACAGGCGAGTGATTTGCTCATGGATCATCGTATGGCGGGTGACTGTCGTTCTGAACTCGTCATACTCTTCCTGCGTCGGTTTTTCGCCGTACAGCAGGATGTAACAGACTTCCAGATAGTTGGAATCGGTAGCAAGCTGGTCAATCGGGAAACCGCGATGCAACAAAATGCCTTCGTCGCCGTCGATGAAGGTGATTTTAGATTCGCAGGATGCGGTAGAGGTGAAACCAGGGTCAAAAGTAAAAACTCCTTTTGAACCGAGACTACGAATATCAATAACATCTTGACCGAGTGTACCTTTTAGCACATCCAGTTCAATAGCAGTGTCACCAGTAAGGGTGATTTTTGCCTTTGTATCAGCCATTTACGGTCTCCTTAGCGCCTTATTGCTTAAGACTGCCGGAACTCAGACTTGCCTTCTCCACGTCATCTTCCTCGTCGTTAGTGCAGGGAAGATTCTGTGTATGCATCAATCAACCGTTACCAGTTTGTTATTTGGCTCGCCGCTCTGTGAAAGAGGGGATGACCTGGGTACAGAGCAATGGGCGCTTGCAGGTAACGGATTGATTAATTTCGAATTAGCAGCAAATCAGGAACGTAGCAATCCGAGTAATGTAACCTGTCTATCACTAATAACTGTCCTGAAAGAATGGGTCAATATCATTGTACTGTTGCATAACTTATTAACTGGTGAAAGAGTGACCCCATAACTTTTACGCATTATATGCTTTTTCTGGTGTTGTTTGTAACAATTTTGTTTAATGTTTGTCAAATCAGATGATTGAAAATTAAAAAAATGTTGTTATCGTGACCTGTGTCACTGTTCAGGATAAAACCCGACAAACTATATGTAGGTTAATTGTAATGATTTTGTGAACGTCCTATACTGCCGCCAGGTCTCCGGAATACCCTGCAATCCCGAGCCACCCAGCGTTGTAACGTGTCGTTTTAGCTACTGGAAGCAGTGTTTTACATGACGCGCAGTTATAGAAAGGACGCTGTCTGACCCGCACGCAGACCGGAGGAAGGAAATCCCGTCGTCTTTCTGGCTACAGGTAGATTCACCTCTGTAACCGAAGTCTTAAGGGAATAATAAGAACAGCATGTGGGCGTTATTCATGATAAGAAATGTGAAAAAACAAAGACCTGTCAATCTGGATCTACAAACGATTCGGTTCCCCATCACAGCGATAGCGTCCATTCTCCATCGCGTATCCGGTGTGATTACTTTCATCGCCGTCGGCATACTACTGTGGCTACTGGGCACCAGCCTCTCTTCTCCGGAAGGATTCCAGCAGGCCGCCGACATTATGGACGGCTTCATCGTTAAATTTATCATGTGGGGCATCCTTACCGCGCTGGCGTATCACGTCATCGTGGGAATTCGTCACATGTTAATGGATTTTGGCTATCTGGAAGAAACATTCGAAGCGGGTCAACGCTCTGCCAAAATCTCTTTTGTTATCACTGTCGTGCTTTCACTTCTCGCAGGAGTCCTCGTATGGTAAGCAACGCCTCCGCATTAGGACGCAATGGCGTACATGACTTCATCCTGGTCCGTGCTACCGCTATCGTTCTGACGTTATACATCATCTACATGGTGGGTTTTTTCGCCACGAGCGGCGAACTGACCTTTGAAGCCTGGACCGGTTTCTTCTCATCGGCCTTCACCAAAGTCTTCACCCTGCTGGCGCTTTTTTCCATCTTGATTCATGCCTGGATCGGCATGTGGCAGGTGTTAACCGACTACGTTAAACCACTGGCAGTGCGTCTGATACTGCAACTCGTTATTGTTGTTGCGCTGGTGGTTTACGTCATCTATGGATTTGTTGTGGTGTGGGGTGTGTAATGAAACTGCCAGTCAGAGAATTTGATGCTGTTGTGATTGGTGCCGGTGGCGCAGGTATGCGCGCGGCGCTGCAAATTTCCCAAAGCGGCCAAACCTGTGCGCTGCTGTCTAAAGTGTTCCCAACCCGATCGCATACCGTTTCCGCGCAGGGCGGCATCACCGTGGCGCTCGGCAATACCCATGAAGATAACTGGGAATGGCACATGTACGATACCGTAAAAGGGTCGGACTACATTGGTGACCAGGATGCCATCGAATATATGTGTAAGACCGGA
Organism: Salmonella sp. 741265055_HSA; assembly: GCF_046569525.1. Lineage (NCBI taxonomy): Bacteria > Pseudomonadati > Pseudomonadota > Gammaproteobacteria > Enterobacterales > Enterobacteriaceae > Salmonella > Salmonella sp. 741265055_HSA. The sequence goes on from NZ_JBKFSQ010000025.1 coordinate 52,615, forward strand.
CCGGAAGCGATTCTGGAACTGGAGCACATGGGGCTACCGTTCTCCCGTCTTGATGATGGACGTATCTATCAGCGCCCGTTCGGCGGCCAGTCGAAAAACTTTGGCGGCGAGCAGGCGGCACGTACCGCGGCGGCGGCTGACCGTACCGGTCACGCCTTGCTACATACGCTGTATCAACAGAATTTGAAAAACCACACCACGATTTTCTCCGAATGGTATGCGCTGGATCTGGTGAAAAACCAGGATGGCGCGGTGGTGGGGTGTACCGCACTGTGCATCGAAACCGGTGAAGTAGTGTACTTTAAAGCCCGCGCAACGGTGCTGGCGACCGGCGGCGCAGGCCGTATCTACCAGTCCACCACCAACGCTCACATCAACACCGGTGACGGTGTCGGTATGGCGCTGCGTGCCGGTGTCCCGGTGCAGGACATGGAAATGTGGCAGTTCCACCCGACCGGTATCGCCGGGGCGGGCGTGTTGGTGACAGAAGGCTGCCGCGGCGAAGGCGGTTACCTGCTGAACAAACACGGCGAGCGCTTTATGGAGCGTTATGCGCCGAACGCCAAAGACCTGGCGGGTCGTGACGTGGTGGCGCGTTCCATCATGATCGAAATCCGTGAAGGTCGCGGCTGCGACGGCCCGTGGGGGCCGCACGCTAAACTGAAACTGGATCACCTGGGTAAAGAGGTGCTGGAATCTCGCCTGCCGGGTATCCTGGAGCTGTCCCGTACTTTCGCCCACGTCGACCCGGTGAAAGAGCCGATTCCGGTTATCCCGACCTGCCACTACATGATGGGCGGTATTCCGACTAAAGTGACCGGTCAGGCGCTGACCGTGAACGAGCAGGGCGAAGACGTGGTGATTCCGGGGCTGTTTGCGGTAGGCGAAATCGCCTGTGTATCGGTTCACGGCGCCAACCGTCTGGGCGGTAACTCACTGCTGGATCTGGTGGTCTTTGGCCGCGCGGCGGGGCTGCATTTACAGGAATCCATCGCCGAGCAGGGCGTGTTGCGCGACGCCAGCGAGTCTGACGTTGAAGGTTCTCTGGAGCGCCTGAATCGCTGGAACAATAACCGCAATGGCGAAGATCCGGTGGCTATCCGCAAAGCGTTGCAGGAGTGTATGCAGCATAACTTCTCCGTATTCCGTGAAGGCGACGCGATGGCGAAAGGGCTTGAGCAGTTGAAAGTGATCCGCGAGCGTCTGAAAAACGCCCGTCTGGATGACACGTCCAGCGAGTTTAATACCCAGCGTGTTGAGTGTCTGGAGCTGGATAACCTGATGGAAACCGCCTACGCCACTGCCGTATCCGCCAACTTCCGGACGGAAAGCCGCGGCGCGCATAGCCGCTTCGATTTCCCGGAGCGTGATGATGCCAACTGGTTGTGTCATACCCTGTATCAACCGCAAACGGAATCCATGACGCGCCGAAGCGTCAATATGGAGCCGAAACTGCGTCCGGCGTTCCCGCCGAAGATTCGTACTTATTAATTGCGGAGACAGGATGATGAAACTCGAATTTTCGATTTATCGTTATAACCCGGATGTCGATAACGCTCCGCGTATGCAGGATTACACCCTGGAAGGCGAAGAAGGGCGCGACATGATGCTGCTGGATGCGTTAATCCAGCTTAAAGAAAAAGATCCCAGCCTTTCTTTCCGCCGTTCCTGCCGCGAAGGCGTGTGTGGTTCTGATGGTTTGAATATGAACGGTAAGAATGGTCTGGCCTGTATTACCCCTATTTCGGCGCTGAATCAGCCGGGTAAGAAGATTGTGATTCGCCCGCTGCCCGGTTTGCCGGTGATCCGCGATTTGGTGGTAGACATGGGGCAATTCTACGCACAATATGAGAAGATTAAGCCTTACTTATTGAATAATGGGCAAAATCCACCGGCTCGTGAGCATCTGCAGATGCCGGAGCAGCGTGAAAAACTCGATGGGCTGTATGAATGTATTCTTTGCGCCTGTTGCTCAACATCCTGCCCGTCATTCTGGTGGAACCCGGATAAGTTTATCGGTCCGGCGGGTCTGCTCGCGGCGTATCGCTTCCTGATCGATAGTCGTGATACCGAGACCGATAGTCGTCTGGAAGGGATGAGCGATGCATTCAGCGTATTCCGCTGTCACAGCATTATGAACTGCGTCAGTGTATGTCCTAAAGGACTAAACCCGACGCGCGCTATCGGCCATATTAAGTCGATGCTGTTGCAGCGTAGCGCGTAAGTAGTTGTAGTGGTTGCCGGATGGCGACGTACCGTCTTATCCGGCCTACAGGCGCAATCCCGTAGGCCTGATAAGCGCAGCGCCATCAGGCAATAGAAGTGCAGGAAACCTCTAAAAACTGCCATATGATTAGTAATAATCGAGATGTTCAGAGCGAGACAAGGCGCGGTCTGAACGAATCTTCGGGAGCATAGTTAACTATGTGACCGGAGTGAGCGAAGGCCGCAACGCAGTCGTAGCCTGAACAGCGAAGATTATTAGACAGTTTTTAAAGGTTCCTTAGCGGACGCAGATGACACGACAGTCCGCAACAAGTGAACCCCGGCACGCATACAGCGTATGCGTGGTTAGTATCCACGGCGAAATACTCGTCATAGTTCACGTTGCATGTGCGTTGGCTGCACTTGCTTACCCCGGTCACTTACTGGATGTAAGCTCCCAGGGATTCGCAAGCTTGCCGCCTTCCTGAAACGTGACCTATTTAGAGTATTAAATAAGCAGAAAAGATGCTTAAGGGATCACGATGCAGAACAGCGCTTTGAAAGCCTGGTTGGACTCTTCTTACCTCTCTGGTTCGAATCAGAGCTGGATAGAACAGCTCTATGAAGACTTCTTAACCGATCCTGACTCGGTAGACGCTAACTGGCGTTTGACGTTCCAGCAGTTACCTGGTACCGGAGTCAAACCGGATCAACTCCATTCAAAAACACGTGAATATTTCCGGCGGCAGGCGTTGGCTGGCTCACGTCACTCTTCTACGATTTCCGACCCTGACACCAATGTGAAGCAGGTTAAAGTCCTGCAGCTTATCAACGCTTATCGTTTCCGTGGCCATCAGCATGCAAACCTCGATCCGCTGGGTCTGTGGAAACAAGAACGCGTGGCGGATCTGGACCCTTCTTTCCATGATTTGACCGAGGCCGATTTCCAGGAAACCTTCAATGTCGGCTCCTTTGCCAGCGGCAAAGAGACGATGAAGCTGGGCGAGCTGCTCGACGCGCTCAAACAGACCTACTGCGGCCCGATTGGCGCTGAGTATATGCACATCACCAGCACCGAAGAGAAACGCTGGATCCAACAGCGCATCGAATCCGGTCGTGCGGCCTTTAGCGCTGACGAGAAAAAACGCTTCCTGAACGAACTGACCGCCGCTGAAGGGCTGGAACGTTATCTGGGCGCCAAATTCCCGGGGGCGAAACGTTTCTCGCTCGAGGGGGGAGATGCGCTGATACCCATGCTGAAAGAGATGGTTCGCCATGCGGGTAACAGCGGCACTCGCGAAGTGGTGCTGGGGATGGCGCACCGTGGTCGCCTGAACGTGCTGATCAACGTACTGGGTAAAAAACCGCAGGATCTGTTCGACGAATTTGCCGGTAAGCATAAAGAACATCTGGGTACTGGCGACGTGAAGTATCACATGGGCTTCTCGTCAGATATCGAAACCGAAGGCGGTCTGGTTCACCTGGCGCTGGCGTTTAACCCATCGCATCTGGAAATTGTGAGCCCGGTGGTGATGGGCTCCGTGCGTGCCCGTCTGGACAGACTGGACGAACCGAGCAGCAACAAAGTGTTGCCGATCACTATTCACGGCGACGCCGCGGTGACCGGCCAGGGCGTGGTTCAGGAAACTCTGAACATGTCGAAAGCGCGCGGTTACGAAGTGGGCGGTACGGTACGTATCGTTATCAACAACCAGGTGGGCTTCACCACTTCTAACCCACTGGATGCGCGTTCAACGCCTTACTGCACCGATATCGGTAAAATGGTCCAGGCGCCGATTTTCCACGTCAACGCGGACGATCCGGAAGCCGTCGCTTTTGTGACCCGTCTGGCGCTGGACTTCCGTAACACCTTTAAACGCGATGTCTTTATCGATCTGGTGTGCTACCGCCGTCACGGCCACAACGAAGCCGACGAGCCAAGCGCAACCCAGCCGCTGATGTACCAGAAAATCAAAAAGCATCCGACGCCGCGTAAAATCTACGCCGACAAACTGGAAGCTGATAAGGTCGCAACGCTGGAAGATGCCACCGAAATGGTCAACCTCTATCGCGATGCGCTGGATGCAGGCGAATGTGTGGTGAAAGAGTGGCGTCCGATGAATATGCACTCGTTCACCTGGTCGCCGTATCTCAACCACGAATGGGATGAAGCATACCCGAACAAGGTAGAAATGAAGCGCCTGCAGGAGCTGGCAAAACGTATCAGCACCGTGCCGGAAGCCATTGAAATGCAGTCTCGCGTGGCGAAAATTTATGGCGACCGTCAGGCAATGGCGGCAGGCGAGAAATTGTTTGACTGGGGCGGCGCGGAAAATCTGGCTTACGCCACGCTGGTCGATGAAGGCATTCCGGTGCGCCTGTCCGGGGAAGACTCCGGTCGCGGCACCTTCTTCCATCGTCATGCGGTGATCCACAACCAGACGAACGGCTCAACGTATACGCCGTTGCAGCATATTCACAGCGGTCAGGGACAGTTTAAAGTCTGGGACTCCGTGCTGTCTGAAGAAGCGGTACTGGCCTTTGAATACGGTTATGCCACGGCGGAACCACGTACCCTGACTATCTGGGAAGCGCAGTTTGGCGATTTTGCCAACGGCGCGCAGGTAGTGATTGACCAGTTCATCTCCTCCGGCGAGCAGAAATGGGGCCGGATGTGCGGTCTGGTGATGCTGTTGCCGCATGGCTATGAAGGGCAGGGCCCGGAGCACTCCTCCGCGCGTCTGGAACGTTATCTGCAACTTTGCGCCGAGCAGAATATGCAGGTTTGCGTGCCGTCCACCCCGGCGCAGGTCTACCATATGCTGCGCCGTCAGGCGCTGCGCGGGATGCGTCGTCCGCTGGTGGTGATGTCGCCGAAATCGCTGCTGCGTCACCCGCTGGCGGTTTCCACGCTTGATGAACTGGCGAACGGTTCCTTCCAGCCGGCCATTGGCGAAATTGACGAGCTGGACCCTAAAGCCGTAAAACGCGTGGTAATGTGTTCTGGTAAGGTTTATTACGACCTGCTGGAACAACGGCGCAAAAACGACCAGAAAGATGTCGCTATCGTGCGCATCGAACAGCTCTATCCGTTCCCGCATAAAGCGGTGCAGGAAGCGCTGCAACCATACGCTCACGTCCATGATTTTGTCTGGTGCCAGGAAGAGCCGCTCAACCAGGGCGCATGGTACTGCAGTCAGCATCATTTCCGTGAAGTGATTCCGTTTGGGGCCGCTCTGCGTTATGCAGGTCGCCCGGCCTCCGCCTCTCCGGCGGTAGGGTATATGTCCGTTCACCAGAAACAGCAACAAGATCTGGTTAATGACGCGCTGAACGTCGATTAAATAAAGGATAAATAATGAGTAGCGTAGATATTCTTGTTCCCGACCTGCCTGAGTCCGTAGCGGACGCGACCGTCGCCACCTGGCATAAAAAACCGGGCGATGCGGTTGTTCGTGACGAAGTGCTGGTAGAAATCGAAACTGACAAAGTGGTACTGGAAGTACCGGCATCAGCGGACGGCATTCTGGATGCGGTTCTGGAAGAGGAGGGGACGACTGTCACCTCTCGCCAGATCCTGGGTCGCCTGCGTGAAGGCAACAGCGCGGGTAAAGAGACCAGCGCGAAATCTGAAGAGAAAGCGTCTACGCCGGCACAACGCCAGCAGGCGTCGCTGGAAGAACAAAACAACGATGCGCTCAGCCCGGCGATCCGTCGCCTGCTGGCTGAACACAATCTGGAAGCCAGCGCCATTAAAGGCACTGGTGTGGGTGGGCGTCTGACCCGTGAAGATGTGGAAAAACATCTGGCGAAAGGCGAGTCTAAAGCACCCGCTGTTGAACCTGCAGCACAACCCGCTCTGGGCGCGCGCGGCGAAAAACGCGTGCCAATGACCCGCCTGCGTAAGCGCGTGGCCGAGCGTCTGCTGGAAGCGAAAAATTCCACCGCCATGCTGACGACCTTCAATGAAGTCAACATGAAGCCGATTATGGATTTGCGTAAGCAGTATGGCGAAGTGTTTGAAAAACGTCATGGTATCCGCCTGGGCTTTATGTCCTTCTACGTGAAAGCGGTAGTAGAAGCGCTGAAGCGTTATCCGGAAGTGAACGCCTCTATCGACGGCGATGACGTGGTGTACCACAACTACTTTGATGTGAGCATGGCGGTGTCTACGCCGCGCGGCCTGGTCACGCCGGTCCTGCGTGACGTGGATACGCTGGGCATGGCTGACATCGAGAAAAAAATTAAAGAACTGGCTGTCAAAGGCCGCGACGGCAAGCTGACCGTAGAAGACCTGACCGGCGGTAACTTTACCATTACCAACGGCGGCGTATTCGGTTCGCTGATGTCTACCCCGATCATCAACCCGCCGCAGAGCGCGATTCTGGGAATGCATGCTATTAAAGACAGGCCGATGGCGGTGGATGGCAAGGTGGAAATCCTGCCGATGATGTACCTGGCGCTCTCTTACGATCATCGCCTGATCGATGGTCGTGAATCCGTGGGCTTCCTGGTCACCATCAAAGAGTTGCTGGAAGATCCGACCCGTCTGCTGTTGGACGTGTAGTCAGCAAGAGCATCACCTGCTACCTGTAGGCCGGATAAGGCGTTCACGCCGCCATCCGGCGATGGTGTAATGCCTGATGGCGCGCAGCTTTCAGGCCTACAGGTCTAAAGATAACGATTACCTGAAGGATGGACAGAACACATGAACTTACATGAATATCAGGCAAAACAACTTTTTGCCCGCTATGGCTTACCGGCGCCGGTGGGTTATGCCTGTACTACTCCGCGTGAAGCCGAAGAAGCCGCGTCTAAAATCGGTGCCGGCCCGTGGGTAGTGAAATGTCAGGTTCACGCTGGCGGCCGCGGCAAAGCGGGCGGTGTGAAGGTAGTAAAAAGCAAGGAAGAGATTCGCGCCTTTGCGGAAAACTGGCTGGGCAAACGTCTGGTGACCTATCAAACAGACGCTAATGGCCAACCGGTAAACCAGATTCTGGTTGAAGCGGCGACCGACATCGGCAAAGAACTGTACCTCGGCGCGGTAGTTGACCGTAGTTCTCGTCGCGTGGTCTTTATGGCGTCTACCGAAGGCGGCGTAGAGATCGAAAAAGTCGCGGAGGAAACCCCGCATCTGATTCATAAAGTCGCGCTCGATCCGCTGACCGGCCCGATGCCGTATCAGGGACGGGAACTGGCGTTCAAATTGGGTCTGGAAGGTAAACTGGTGCAGCAGTTCACCAAAATCTTTATGGGCCTGGCAACCATTTTCCTTGAGCGCGACCTGGCGCTAATCGAAATTAATCCGCTGGTGATTACTAAGCAGGGCGATCTGATTTGCCTCGACGGCAAGCTGGGCGCTGACGGCAACGCGCTGTTCCGCCAGCCGGATCTGCGTGAAATGCGTGACCAGTCTCAGGAAGACCCGCGTGAAGCGCAGGCGGCGCAGTGGGAACTGAACTACGTCGCGCTGGACGGCAACATCGGTTGCATGGTGAACGGCGCGGGCCTGGCGATGGGCACCATGGACATCGTTAAGCTGCATGGCGGCGAACCGGCTAACTTCCTTGACGTGGGCGGCGGCGCAACCAAAGAGCGCGTCACCGAAGCGTTTAAAATCATCCTCTCGGATGACAACGTGAAAGCGGTTCTGGTTAATATCTTCGGCGGTATCGTCCGTTGTGACCTGATTGCCGACGGTATCATCGGCGCGGTGGAAGAAGTGGGCGTGAACGTTCCGGTGGTGGTGCGTCTGGAAGGCAACAACGCCGAACTCGGCGCGAAGAAACTGGCTGACAGTGGCCTGAATATTATTGCAGCGAAAAGTCTGACGGATGCAGCTCAGCAGGTTGTTGCCGCAGTGGAGGGGAAATAATGTCCGTTTTAATTAATAAAGATACCAAGGTTATCTGCCAGGGCTTCACCGGTAGCCAGGGGACTTTCCACTCCGAACAGGCGATTGCTTACGGTACGCAAATGGTCGGCGGCGTAACGCCGGGCAAAGGCGGCACCACGCATCTGGGTCTGCCGGTGTTCAACACCGTGCGCGAAGCGGTAGAAGCTACCGGTGCGACCGCATCCGTTATCTACGTGCCGGCGCCGTTCTGCAAAGACTCCATTCTGGAAGCGATCGACGCAGGCATCAAACTGATTATCACCATCACCGAAGGTATTCCGACGCTGGATATGCTGACCGTGAAAGTGAAGCTGGACGAAGCGGGCGTACGCATGATCGGCCCGAACTGCCCAGGTGTGATCACCCCGGGCGAATGCAAAATCGGCATCATGCCGGGTCACATTCATAAGCCGGGTAAAGTGGGTATCGTTTCCCGTTCCGGCACGCTGACCTATGAAGCGGTTAAGCAGACTACTGACTACGGTTTCGGCCAGTCCACCTGCGTGGGTATCGGCGGTGACCCGATTCCGGGCTCTAACTTCATCGACATACTGAAACTGTTCCAGGAAGATCCGCAGACTGAAGCGATCGTGATGATCGGTGAGATCGGCGGTAGCGCAGAAGAAGAAGCGGCGGCTTATATTAAAGACCACGTGACCAAGCCGGTTGTTGGCTATATCGCGGGCGTTACCGCGCCGAAAGGCAAACGTATGGGCCACGCTGGCGCCATCATTGCCGGTGGTAAAGGTACCGCTGATGAGAAATTCGCTGCTCTGGAAGCGGCTGGCGTGAAGACGGTTCGCAGCCTGGCCGATATCGGCGAAGCGCTGAAAGCAATTATAAAATAAAACTCGCTGTTCCTGCGGGAACAGATAAATGTCCGTTTTCGACATGGTTGGCCACCTTTACGGTGGCCTTTTTTATGGCTTTATTGTTTGTGGCAAAGTACGGGTGAAGCATCCGGGATATAAAATTATTGGCTTTGTAAATATTGAACTATAGGAAAATAATGCCTCATTAAAAAAACATGGTGGAGTCTAAAAATAATTGATAATAACCGTCTGGCAGCGGCAGTAAATTTACTCAGTTTGCTGGTTAACTCTTTTGCAGCAAATACAGATGCTGTCTTAGTGAAATACCTGCCGACCTCACTGGAGACGGATTATGCGCTTTCCGCCATGAAAAAAACGCATTGCAGCATTACACTATGTTGACGCTAACCTCTATAGTAAATTGACGCTTGACTCTGTGGCCGCGCATGTTTGCCTGAGCGCGAACTACATGTCTCCTCAGATGTATCGCGCTTACACAGACTGCTTGTTTAATGGCAGAATAAAACAGCTATTTTAATCATAAGAGTACCGGCATTATTTCCCTGAAGTATTAAAGATATCGTTTAATAAATTATATGAACTTTTGCTGGTTAAAAGAGGTTAACTTTAAAAATTATTAAGAACTTATTGACACTATTCGTTCGTGATTAATCATGTTTAAAGGGTATTTATGGCTGCGAATAAACAGAATTATCACTATGAGTGACGTAGAAATTGAGGGTAAATCTGTGAAGGTGATAACAGAATCTTCACTATAATAATTATAGAGAGGCAAATACGGTGTTATTGAAATAAAGAAAAATTAGCGAATAAAATGTTTGTTTCTGGCTATCTAGAAAGCTTATTAGCGATAATTAAGGCGATAACCTGGCAAGATGATCCTGGCCGTTAGTCGTCGGGAAAGGGAAGTTGGGGCAGGGTAATCCCGGTGGGATGATGGCGCGTGTGCAATGAGATAGTTTCTTGGCGGTGTTAATTATAAGTAAAATAAAAATAGACTAAATGTATAAAATAATAAGTGTTGATAACCTACAGAAAAAAATCTGTGAGCTATTTAGCAATAATTGAACATCAATGTGGAATGTTTTTTACTGGATGAGGGGCAGTAAAAAACGCACAAAATGTTTAGCCTTACCGAATAAGCCTCTTTTTACAGGGGGTTTGAAATTACTCTTTGCAAAAACAAAAAGTTAACAAAAAATTCACCATGCATTCAATGAATAAACATTATTAACATTAACTTCAAAAATTGATTTTAATCAATATTTAAATGTTGGAAAAGAGCATCAAAACTGGTTAAATTGTCCGTGATCAAATTCCCTGAAAAGCGATAGATTAGCCATAAATTGATCGCTGTCGAAAAAAGCAAATCTGACCCACTAAAAACCTGTTTATTGTAAGGGTTTTACGGCGTAATATATTTGCGGGATCAATTTGGGTTTTTTATTAACATGTTTGTAACTTTTCATCATTACTGTTTCCTTCCCGAGGGGATAGTACGATGAGAGGCCGCAAATAAATTTGTATTGGGGCATGCGTGTGACCCTTTCTAACGGGGTTCACTCTCGGAGTCTTCATGCGATGAGCAAGGAGTCATGATGTTAGATATAGTCGAACTGTCGCGCTTACAGTTTGCCTTGACCGCGATGTACCACTTCCTGTTTGTGCCGCTAACGCTCGGTATGGCGTTCCTGCTGGCCATTATGGAAACGGTATACGTCCTTTCCGGCAAACAGATTTATAAAGATATGACCAAGTTCTGGGGCAAGTTGTTTGGTATCAACTTTGCTCTGGGTGTGGCTACCGGTTTGACCATGGAGTTCCAGTTCGGGACAAACTGGTCGTACTACTCCCACTATGTTGGGGATATCTTCGGTGCGCCGCTGGCCATCGAAGGTTTGATGGCCTTCTTCCTCGAATCCACCTTTGTAGGTCTGTTCTTCTTCGGCTGGGATCGTCTGAGTAAAGTTCAGCATATGTGCGTCACCTGGCTGGTGGCTCTGGGGTCCAACCTCTCCGCGTTGTGGATTCTGGTAGCGAACGGCTGGATGCAAAACCCAATCGCTGCGGATTTCAATTTCGAAACCATGCGTATGGAAATGGTGAGCTTCTCTGAACTGGTACTGAACCCGGTAGCACAGGTGAAATTTGTTCACACTGTGGCGTCCGGCTATGTCACCGGCGCGATGTTCATCCTCGGTATCAGCGCTTACTACATGCTGAAAGGTCGTGACTTCGCCTTTGCTAAACGCTCCTTTGCTATTGCTGCCAGCTTCGGTATGGCTGCCGTACTGTCCGTTATCGTACTCGGTGACGAATCCGGTTACGAAATGGGCGACGTGCAGAAAACCAAGCTCGCTGCGATTGAAGCCGAATGGGAAACGCAACCTGCTCCGGCCTCCTTTACCCTGTTCGGTATTCCTGACCAGGACAAACAGGAAAACCATCTGGCGATTCAGATCCCTTATGCGCTCGGCATTATCGCTACGCGTTCCGTGGACACGCCGGTTATTGGCCTGAAAGATCTCATGGTTCAGCATGAAGAGCGTATCCGTAACGGGATGAAAGCCTATGAACTGCTGGAACAGCTGCGCGCCGGTTCTACCGACCAGGCCGTTCGCGACCAGTTTAACAGCATGAAGAAAGATCTCGGTTACGGCCTGCTGCTGAAACGTTATACGCCTAATGTGACTGACGCGACCGAAGCGCAGATCCAGCAAGCGACGAAAGATTCCATTCCTCGCGTTGCGCCGCTGTACTTCGCTTTCCGTATCATGGTGGCGTGCGGCTTCTTGCTGCTGGCGATCATCGCACTCTCCTTCTGGAGCGTGATTCGTAACCGCATCGGTGAGAAAAAATGGCTGTTGCGCGCGGCGCTGTACGGTATTCCACTGCCGTGGATTGCGGTTGAAGCAGGTTGGTTCGTCGCCGAGTATGGTCGTCAGCCGTGGGCGATCGGCGAAGTGTTGCCGACAGCCGTAGCGAACTCATCGCTGACCGTGGGCGATCTGCTGTTCTCCATGTTCCTGATTTGCGGCCTGTATACCCTGTTCCTGGTGGCAGAATTGTTCCTGATGTTCAAATTTGCACGCCTTGGCCCAAGCAGCCTGAAAACCGGTCGCTATCACTTTGAGCAGTCCACCGTGACTTCTCAGCCGGCACGCTAAGACAGGAGTCGTCAAATGATCGATTATGAAGTACTACGTTTTATCTGGTGGCTGCTGGTTGGCATTTTGCTAATTGGTTTCGCCGTCACCGATGGGTTCGACATGGGGGTGGGGATGCTCACCCGTTTCCTCGGTCGTAACGACACCGAACGTCGAATTATGATTAACTCTATCGCCCCGCACTGGGACGGTAACCAGGTGTGGCTGATCACCGCGGGCGGCGCGTTGTTTGCTGCCTGGCCGATGGTTTACGCTGCGGCGTTCTCCGGTTTCTATGTAGCGATGATCCTGGTGCTGGCGTCGTTGTTCTTCCGTCCGGTCGGTTTTGATTACCGTTCCAAGATTGAAGACCCGCGCTGGCGCAACATGTGGGACTGGGGCGTGTTCATCGGTAGCTTTGTGCCGCCGTTGGTGATTGGCGTGGCCTTTGGCAACCTGTTGCAGGGCGTACCGTTCCATGTAGATGAGTATCTGCGTCTGTACTACACCGGTAACTTCTTCCAGTTGCTGAACCCGTTTGGTCTGCTGGCGGGCATCGTAAGCGTAGGGATGATCATCACGCAGGGGGCGACTTACCTGCAAATGCGTACCGTTGGCGAACTGCATCTGCGCGCGCGCGCCACCTCGCAGATTGCGGCGTTGGTGACATTAGTGTGCTTTGCGCTGGCGGGCGTTTGGGTAATGTATGGTATTGATGGTTATGTCGTGACATCCGCGATTGACCATCATGCCGCCTCTAACCCGCTGACTAAAGAAGTGGTGCGTGAAGCTGGCGCCTGGCTGGTGAACTTTAATAATGCTCCGATCCTGTGGTTGGTTCCGGCTCTGGGCGTGGTTCTGCCGCTGTTGACTATCCTGACTTCCCGTATGGAGAAAGGCGCGTGGGCATTCCTGTTCTCTTCGCTGACGTTGGCCTGCATTATTCTGACGGCGGGTATCGCTATGTTCCCATTTGTGATGCCGTCCAGCACGATGATGAATGCCAGTCTGACCATGTGGGATGCGACATCCAGCCAGATGACGCTGAACCTGATGACCTGGGTTGCGGCGGTGTTCGTACCGATCATTCTGATCTACACCAGCTGGTGTTACTGGAAAATGTTCGGTCGTATCACTAAAGAACATATTGAAAGCAACACCCACTCTCTGTACTAAGTAAGGAGCTTAAAATGTGGTATTTCGCATGGATTCTGGGAACGCTTCTTGCCTGTGCATTCGGGATCATTACCGCCCTGGCGCTTGAGCACGTTGAAGCGGGTAAAACCGGTCAAGAAGAAAGCTAATGACCCATATTATCGCAAAACTGTATGCGGTAATGGACAAGCGCCCCTTAAGGGCGCTTTCCTTCGTGATGGCGATAGTGCTGGCAGGATGTATGTTCTGGGACCCGTCACGGTTTGCCGCCAGGACCAGCACGCTTGAAATCTGGCACGGATTATTGCTGATGTGGGCGGTTTGCGCAGGCATAATCCACGGTGTGGGTTTTCGCCCTGAATCCGTACACTGGCAAGGGATTTTTTGTCCGCTCCTGGCGGATATCGTCCTTATCGTCGGCCTGATTTTCTTCTTCTTGTGAATAAGAAACCTCCTTAAAAATATAGGGGCTTGCATAAGCCCATATATTTTTACTCTCCCTTAACTTCCCCCCATTCCCAAGCCTCATTCCCACGCGTATAGTAGCAACGTTTAAAAGCTCTACTTTTGTTGCATTACCGGGATGTAAAGTGAATACAAGGCGATATACAACGGCATTCTTGAGGCATTACGGCGGCAAGCGGATGACGCCAACAAAGAGGCTGCAGGGATGAATAAGTATATGTTTCGATGGCCAATTCGAGTTTATTACGAAGACACGGACGCCGGCGGTGTGGTTTATCACGCCAGCTATGTCGCTTTTTATGAAAGAGCGCGCACGGAGATGCTGCGTCACCATCACTTCAGTCAACAGGTGCTGCTGGCGGAGCGGGTCGCCTTTGTGGTGCGCAAGATGACGCTGGAATACTATGCGCCTGCGCGGCTCGACGATATGCTTGAAGTTCAAACAGAAATTACGTCAATGCGTGGCACCGCTTTGGTTTTCACGCAACGCATTGTCAACGCAGAGAACACGCTGCTAAATGAAGCAGAGGTTCTGATTGTTTGTGTTGATCCACTCAAAATGAAGCCTCGTGCGCTTCCTAAGTCTATTGTCGCGGAGTTTAAGCAGTGACTGACATGAATATCCTTGATTTGTTCCTGAAGGCAAGCCTTCTGGTTAAACTTATCATGTTGATTTTGATTGGTTTTTCAATAGCATCCTGGGCCATCATTATCCAGCGAACGCGTATCCTGAACGCCGCTGCGCGTGAGGCGGAAGCGTTTGAAGATAAATTCTGGTCCGGAATCGAACTATCGCGTCTGTACCAGGAAAGCCAGGGGAGACGCGATAGTCTGTCGGGCTCGGAGCAAATCTTTTATAGCGGGTTCAAAGAGTTTGTCCGGCTCCATCGCGCCAACAGCCATGCGCCGGAGGCCGTGGTAGAGGGGGCGTCGCGTGCGATGCGCATCTCCATGAACCGGGAGCTGGAAACGCTGGAAACGCATATCCCGTTTCTTGGCACGGTAGGCTCTATCAGTCCTTATATCGGTCTGTTTGGCACTGTATGGGGGATTATGCATGCGTTTATCGCCCTGGGCGCGGTGAAACAGGCGACTCTGCAAATGGTTGCGCCGGGTATTGCCGAAGCATTGATTGCCACGGCGATTGGTCTGTTTGCCGCCATCCCTGCGGTTATGGCTTACAACCGACTGAATCAGCGCGTGAACAAGCTGGAACTGAATTACGACAACTTTATGGAAGAGTTCACCGCGATTCTGCACCGCCAGGCGTTTACCGTAAGCGAAAGCAACAAGGGGTAAGCCATGGCCAGAACGCGTGGACGAGGTCGTCGCGAACTTAAGTCCGAAATCAATATTGTACCGCTGCTCGACGTACTGTTGGTGCTGCTGCTGATCTTTATGGCAACCGCGCCGATCATTACCCAGAGCGTGGAGGTCGACTTGCCGGAGGCGAATCAGTCGCAAGCGGTCAGTAGTAACGACGATCCACCGGTCATTATTGAGGTTTCCGGAGTAGGGCAATACAGCGTAGTGGTTGATAAAGATCGAATGGATCAACTGCCGTCTGAACAGGTGATCGCAGAAGTAAAGCGTCATCTGCAGGCTAATCCGAAAACAGTCTTTTTAATCGGCGGCGCGAAAGAGGTGCCGTACGATGAAATAATTAAAGCGCTGAACTTGTTACACAGCGCGGGCGTAAAATCGGTTGGCTTAATGACGCAGCCAATCTGAAGTCTGCGTCCCGTTGGCTTGAAAGACGGCGAGTAACAGGCGAACAGTTTTTTGGGAACCGAGAGTGTCAAAGGCAACCGAACAAAACGACAAGCTCAAACGGGCGATAATTATTTCAGCCGTGCTGCATATCATCTTATTTGCAGTGCTGATCTGGAGTTCGTTTGATGAGCATATAGAGGCTTCTGCCGGCGGCGGCGGTGGTTCCGCTATCGACGCGGTGATGGTCGATCCTGGCGCCGTTGTGCAGCAGTACAACCGTCAGCAGGATCAACAGGCCAGCGCCAGACGCGCGGAAGAAGAGCGTAAAAAGCTGCAACAGCAGCAAGCAGAGGAGCTGCAGCAGAAGCAGGCTGCCGAACAGGAGCGGTTGAAACAACTTGAGAAAGAACGTTTAGCGGCTCAGGAGCAGCAAAAGCAGGCTGAAGAAGCGGCAAAACTGGCGCAACAGCAACAGCAACAGGCCGAAGAAGCGGCGAAAGCGGCGGCGGACGCGAAGAAGAAAGCAGAGGCCGAAGCGGCGAAAGCGGCGGCGGACGCGAAGAAGAAAGCAGAGGCCGAGGCGGTAAAAGCGGCGGCGGATGCGAAGAAGAAAGCAGAGGCCGAAGCGGCGAAAGCAGCGGCGGACGCGAAGAAGAAAGCGGAAGCCGAGGCGGCGAAAGCGGCGGCGGAGGCGAAGAAGAAAGCGGAAGCCGAAGCGGCGAAAGCTGCGGCGGCGAAGAAGAAAGCGGATGCCGAGGCGGCGAAAGCGGCGGCGGAGGCGAAGAAGAAAGCGGATGCCGAGGCGGCGAAAGCAGCGGCGGACGCTAAGAAGAAAGCCGCTGCTGAAAAAGCGGCCGCCGCAGAAGGCGTCGATGATCTGCTTGGCGATCTCAGCTCGGGTAAGAATGCGCCGAAAACCGGCGGCGGCGCGAAAGGGAATGGTCAGCCATCGAAAGATAGCGGTACATCGGGTGCTAACGGTGGGGCGACAGGCGCTGATATCAGCGCCTACGCGAAACAGATTCAGGTCGCGATTCAGAGCCGTCTGTATGATGCGAGCCTGTACCAGGGCAAACAATGTGTCTTGCATATTAGCCTGGCGCCGGATGGCTCATTAAAAAGCATTACGTCTGAGGGCGGCGATCCGGCGCTTTGTCAGGCGGCGTTAATGGCGGCAAAAACCGCGAAAATTCCTAAACCGCCAAGCCAGGCTGTTTATGAGAAAATAAAGGATGCCAAACTAGACTTTAAACTGTAGATACTTTTCTTTATGGAAGTTGGAGCAGTTGAGTTGTTACTGGTCCTGGTGGTTTTGTGTATTTGAGTTTGTTAACATTCTGCTAAATTATCGTGGGTCGCAGGCCCAGGTATGGGAGATATGATGAAGCAGGCATTACGAGTAGCATTTGGTTTTCTGATGCTGTGGGCGGCGGTGCTGCACGCAGAAGTCCGTATCGAGATCACCCAGGGGGTGGACTCGGCGCGACCGATTGGCGTTGTGCCTTTTAAATGGGCCGGGCCGGGCGCTGCGCCTGAAGATATCGGCGGCATCGTGGCGGCAGATTTACGCAATAGCGGTAAATTTAATCCGTTAGACCGGTCACGACTGCCGCAGCAGCCAGCCACCGCTCAGGAAGTTCAGCCTACCGCATGGTCTGCGCTGGGTATTGATGCTGTCGTTGTTGGACAGGTCACGCCGAATCCTGACGGTTCCTACAATGTTGCTTATCAGCTGGTTGACACTGGCGGCGCGCCGGGGACTGTACTGGCGCAAAACTCTTATAAAGTGAACAAGCAGTGGCTGCGTTATGCAGGCCACACCGCCAGTGACGAAGTCTTTGAAAAACTGACGGGCATTAAGGGCGCGTTCCGTACTCGTATCGCCTATGTGGTACAGACTAACGGCGGTCAGTTCCCGTATGAACTGCGTGTGTCGGATTACGATGGCTACAATCAGTTCGTAGTGCACCGTTCTCCGCAGCCGTTGATGTCTCCGGCGTGGTCTCCGGACGGCTCAAAACTGGCTTACGTGACATTTGAAAGCGGTCGCTCCGCGCTGGTTATCCAGACGCTGGCAAACGGCGCAGTGCGTCAGGTTGCGTCCTTCCCGCGTCACAACGGCGCGCCGGCCTTCTCGCCGGATGGGACGAAACTGGCGTTCGCGTTATCGAAAACCGGAAGTCTGAACCTGTACGTTATGGATCTTGCTTCCGGCCAGATTCGTCAGATAACGGACGGGCGTAGCAACAATACGGAGCCGACCTGGTTCCCGGACAGCCAGACTCTGGCCTTTACCTCTGACCAGGCTGGACGTCCGCAAGTGTATAAAATGAACATTAACGGCGGTGCGGCGCAACGTATTACCTGGGAAGGTTCGCAAAACCAGGATGCGGATGTCAGCAGCGACGGTAAATTTATGGTAATGGTAAGCTCAAATAACGGGCAGCAGCACATTGCCAAACAAGATCTGGTGACGGGGGGCGTACAGGTTCTGTCGTCAACGTTCCTGGATGAAACGCCAAGTCTGGCACCTAACGGCACGATGGTAATCTACAGCTCTTCTCAGGGGATGGGATCTGTGCTGAATTTGGTTTCTACAGATGGGCGTTTCAAAGCGCGTCTTCCGGCAACTGATGGTCAGGTGAAATCGCCTGCCTGGTCGCCGTATCTGTGATAATAATTAATTGATTACTAAAGGAATTAAAGAAATGCAACTGAACAAAGTGCTGAAGGGCCTGATGATTGCCCTGCCTGTTATGGCAATCGCGGCATGTTCTTCCAACAAGAACGCCAGCAATGACGGTAGCGAAGGCGGCATGCTGAACGGCGCCGGCACTGGTATGGACGCTAACGGCAACGGCAACATGTCATCTGAAGAGCAAGCGCGTCTGCAGATGCAGCAGCTGCAGCAGAACAACATCGTTTACTTCGATCTCGACAAGTACGATATCCGTTCTGACTTCGCGGCAATGCTGGACGCGCACGCTAACTTCCTGCGTAGCAACCCGTCTTACAAAGTCACCGTAGAAGGTCACGCGGACGAACGCGGTACGCCTGAGTACAACATCTCCCTGGGCGAACGTCGTGCTAACGCCGTTAAAATGTACCTGCAGGGTAAAGGCGTTTCCGCTGACCAGATCTCCATCGTTTCTTACGGTAAAGAAAAACCTGCCGTACTGGGCCACGACGAAGCGGCTTACGCTAAGAACCGTCGCGCTGTACTGGTTTACTAAGAGAATTGCATGAGCAGTAACTTCAGACATCACCTGTTGAGTCTGTCGTTACTGGTTGGCATAGCGGCCCCCTGGGCCGCTTTTGCTCAGGCGCCAATCAGTAGTGTCGGCTCAGGCTCGGTCGAAGACCGCGTCACTCAACTTGAGCGTATCTCTAACGCTCACAGCCAGCTTTTAACCCAACTTCAGCAGCAGCTCTCCGATAATCAGTCTGATATCGATTCTTTGCGCGGCCAAATCCAGGAAAATCAGTATCAACTGAATCAGGTGATGGAGCGCCAGAAGCAAATTATGCTGCAGCTGGGGAGCTTAAATAATGGCGGCGCAGCGCAGCCTGCGGCTGGCGACCAGAGCGGGGCGGCAACCGCTGCGACCCCCGCCCCGGATGCCGGTACGGCAACCTCAGGGGCGCCGGTACAAAGTGGCGATGCGAATACCGATTACAATGCGGCAATTGCGCTGGTGCAGGATAAGTCTCGCCAGGATGATGCGATTGTGGCGTTTCAGAACTTCATCAAGAAATACCCTGATTCTACTTATCAGCCGAACGCCAATTATTGGCTGGGCCAGTTGAATTACAACAAGGGTAAAAAAGATGATGCCGCCTATTATTTCGCCTCGGTAGTAAAAAACTATCCTAAGTCGCCGAAGGCTGCGGACGCGATGTACAAAGTTGGCGTTATCATGCAGGACAAAGGTGATACGGCAAAAGCGAAAGCGGTTTATCAGCAGGTGATTAACAAATATCCTGGCACTGATGGCGCGAAACAGGCGCAGAAGCGTCTTAACGCGATGTAATGCGTACCATGCGACCAGAAAACGCCTTTTTTCTGGTCGCGTCGTGCGATTCCTAAGCAGTTGAGCCCTCTGCGTCGAAATTTTTGTTGCGCTCAAATCTGAAATCAGTAATATATGCCGCCGTTGCCACGGGATATTAAACAACTCGAAAGCAACGTAAAAGTGGGTCGTTAGCTCAGTTGGTAGAGCAGTTGACTTTTAATCAATTGGTCGCAGGTTCGAATCCTGCACGACCCACCAATCGTTCGGTGGAAACGAGAATAAAGCGTGAAGGATAACGTTGCGTCAGCAACGGCCCGTAGGGCGAGGCAAAGCCGAGTCATCCTGCACAACCCACCACTAACTTCGGTTAGTCAGTAATATCCAGCGTAGTATCGGGTGATTAGCTCAGCTGGGAGAGCACCTCCCTTACAAGGAGGGGGTCGGCGGTTCGATCCCGTCATCACCCACCACTCGGGTCGTTAGCTCAGTTGGTAGAGCAGTTGACTTTTAATCAATTGGTCGCAGGTTCGAATCCTGCACGACCCACCAATTTTCTAATTGGTGCCGAGTAAAAATATTTCAGGTAGCACCCGTATGGGTCGTTAGCTCAGTTGGTAGAGCAGTTGACTTTTAATCAATTGGTCGCAGGTTCGAATCCTGCACGACCCACCAATATACAAGGTGGTAACTGGTAGAGAACGTGAAGGATAATGTTGCTTTAGCAACGGCCTGAAGGGCGAGGCGAAGCCGAGACATCCTGCACGACCCACCATCCTGAATGATTGAAGCAGTAACCCTTATCCAAGGGGTCGTTAGCTCAGTTGGTAGAGCAGTTGACTTTTAATCAATTGGTCGCAGGTTCGAATCCTGCACGACCCACCAAT
>NZ_JBKFSQ010000026.1:0-71035 GCF_046569525.1 Salmonella sp. 741265055_HSA
GATCCTGCCAATCAGTGGAAATACGTGCAGCTCAAGCGAGCGCAGGGCTTTGGCGGCGTGTGCCTCAGTCCAACGGATATTGCCTGCCACCCATTTACGGGCGATCTCTTCAAAGGTATTACCGCTTTTCTTTGCCTGCTTCTCCTGCTGCTTTTTTACCCCCGGATCGTCACCTGCGCTGAGCACGGCGCGAGCCTCTTCACGTAGCTTACGGGCATTCGCCAGCGAAACGACAGGGTAAGCACCAAATGCCAGCTTTTTCTCTTTACCGCCGAAACGGTACTTGAGTTGCCAGAGTTTAGAGCCGTTGGGTTTAATCAACAGGTACAGGCCTTGAGCATCGGTAAGCTTGTAAGGTTTATCGAGAGGTTTTGCGTTGCGGATAGCGGTATCGGAGAGAGGCATGGTGGGGCTCCATAGTTTATCGAACCGACAGACCCCTAATTAAGCCCCCAAAAACTATGGATGTCAAAAGACCCGCTGGCATTCAATGATACCATCGGGTCTCTTTAACTTACTGATTTTTATATGTCCTCGGACTTACTGAGACATCCCAGGACAAAAATATGGTGCCCGGACTCGGAATCGAACCAAGGACACGGGGATTTTCAATCCCCTGCTCTACCGACTGAGCTATCCGGGCAACGGGGCGCATTAAACCGTAATCGCCTCGTTTCGTCAACGAAATTTCTTCAAATCAACGTAGACTGCACAATCTATCACCACTTTGTTGTTATTGCACGCAGAATCAGGCAAAAAACATCGCCCATGCGGCGGAAATCGGCATCGCCAGCAACAGCGCCGGGAGCATATTCACTACCGGAAACATTTTGATTCCACATACACGCAAGCCGGTCGCCACCAGCAGCAGTCCGCCTACAGCGCTAAAGTCGCCCATCATTGCCGGCGTGGTCAGCGGAAGAATGAGAGTGGCGCAGGCGGCAAGCGTTAACTGGATAATCAACATCGGCGCGCAAATCACCGAAACGGCGATGCCAAGCGAACAGGCGAAAATAATGGCAGTGAAAAAATCCAGAAAAGATTTAGCGATCAAAATGTTTGGATCGCCGGTCATCCCTTCATGCATCGCGCCGAAAATACCGGTACCGCTGGCGCAAAAAAGTACAATGATAGCGACGTAACTTTGAATAAATGACTCGTGTGTCGGCTTCTTACCCGATGCCATAAATAATTGTTGGATTTTCGCGACTGCGCCATTAATGCCTTTTTCCAGCAAACAAAACTCGCCGATAAGCGCGCCGACCAGCGTCGCCAGCACCATCACCGGAAGATTAGCGCATTTCATCACCAGCAGAATGCCAATTCCCAGAGAGCACAGACCAAAAATAGACGTCATTGAGACGCGAATCCGTTCTGGCAGACGCTGACTTAACAGCGCGCCAATAACGCCGCCGAATAAAATTGCGCCAGCGTTAATAAAAGGTCCAATTACCACAATGACTCCTGTTATTTGTCTTTCAAATTGCCTTATTATCACGCGATTAAGCTGTTAATAGCTTGATTATCTGTGACGTATAGAGCGCTGATTTTACCTTGCGCCGCCTGGTGAAAGGTGCCATGATTGCGCGAAATTTCTCCTGCCAGCATGGGGCTCGCTGGGATGAACATAGCGCCTTTATATTGTCTTCACTGTCGCCTGGCTGCGCGAGGTTTGCCCCTTTCTTTCCTTTTTTTTGTCGTCCCCGCTATGCGGTGAAGGCAGCGCACGCTCACTGCAGGACAACAGTAAAATCAGAAACAGTCTGTTTTTACTGATGTCTGGCGGTCGGAGCTGGTATCCAGTTTGACCCGGCATCTCGTTGGGCAAGGCATCGGCCTTGTCCGGGGTTACTCTACTCCCGAAACGGGTATTTGCGCTTATGAAATCAATGAATATTGCCGCCAGCGGTGAACTCATCCCCCGTCTCTCCACCCACCGAAACGTAGTGGCGCTGGACAGTACCGACTTTACCGATGTGGCCGCAGTCGTCATTACCACTGCCGACAGCCGTAGCGGTATTCTGGCGTTGCTTGAACGCACCGGTTTTCACTTGCCGGTGTTTATGCTTACGGATGAACCCGTCAGCGCGCCTGTCGGCGTTACGGCGGTAATAGGTGGGAGCGCGCAGGAATGGCTGGAGCTGGAAAACGCTGCCTGTCGCTACGAAGCGGAACTTCTGCCGCCCTTTTATGACACCCTGACCCAGTATGTCGACATGGGGAATAGTACCTTTGCTTGCCCGGGGCACCAGCATGGCGAGTTTTTTAGAAAACATCCCGCAGGCCGCCATTTTTATGACTTTTTTGGTGAAAACCTGTTTCGTGCGGATATGTGTAACGCCGATGTGAAACTTGGCGATCTGCTCATACATGAAGGTTCTGCCAAACACGCGCAGAAATTTGCGGCAAAAGTGTTTAATGCGGATAAAACCTACTTTGTGCTGAATGGAACTTCGGCGGCGAATAAAGTGGTCACCAACGCCCTGCTGACGCGCGGCGATCTGGTGCTGTTTGATCGTAATAATCACAAATCCAACCACCACGGTGCCCTGATTCAGGCCGGGGCGACGCCGGTCTATCTTGAAGCGGCGCGTAACCCGTTTGGTTTTATCGGTGGCATTGATGCGCACTGTTTTGATGAAACGTACCTGCGCGACCAGATTCGTGACGTGATGCCGGAAAGCGCCGATGCATCGCGTCCGTTCCGCCTGGCGATCATTCAGCTGGGTACCTATGACGGCACTATTTACAACGCCCGTCAGGTGGTGGATAAAATCGGGCATCTCTGCGATTACATTCTGTTTGACTCCGCGTGGGTAGGCTATGAGCAGTTTATCAATATGATGGCGGATACCTCGCCGTTGCGGCTGGAGCTTAATGAAAACGACCCAGGGATCTTTGTGACCCAATCGGTACATAAGCAACAGGCGGGGTTCTCACAAACCTCGCAGATCCACAAAAAAGATAACCATATTCGCGACCAGGCGCGTTTTTGCCCGCACAAACGCCTGAACAACGCCTTCATGTTGCACGCCTCGACCAGTCCGTTCTACCCGCTGTTTGCGGCGCTGGATATCAATGCCAAAATCCACGAAGGGGAGAGCGGTCGCCGCCTGTGGGCGGAGTGCGTTGCGCTGGGCATTGACGCGCGTAAAGCCATTCTCGCCCGTTGCAAACTGCTTCAGCCCTTTATTCCACTGGAGGTTGACGGCAAGCCGTGGCAGGCATATCCGACGGAGACCATTGCCAGCAATCGTCGTTTCTTCAGTTTTGAACCTGGGGCGAAATGGCATGGCTTTGAGGGTTATGCGGATGACCAGTATTTTGTCGACCCCTGTAAACTGTTACTGACCACGCCAGGTATTGATGCCGATAGTGGGCAGTACACCGAATTCGGCATCCCGGCGACCATTCTCGCCCACTATCTGCGTGAGAACGGTATTGTGCCTGAGAAGTGCGATCTCAACTCGATTCTATTCTTGCTGACACCCGCCGAGAGCGAAGAGAAACTGGCGCGGCTGGTCGCGATACTGGCGCAATTTGAACGACACATTGAAGACGATACGCCGCTTGCGGATGTATTGCCGACGGTTTTTCAGAAATACCCGGTGCGCTACCGCGATTACACCCTGCGTGAGCTATGTCAGGAGATGCACAACCTGTACGTTAGCTTTGACGTTAAGGATCTGCAAAAAGCGATGTTCCGCAAAGAAAGCCTGCCGCATGTGGCGATGAACCCACAGGACGCCAACAGCGCCTTTATTCGCGGCGATGTAGAGCTGGTGCGTATCAGCGAGGCGGGCGGGCGTATTGCTGCCGAGGGGGCATTGCCATACCCGCCGGGCGTACTGTGCGTGGTGCCGGGGGAGATTTGGGGCGGCGCGGCGCAGCGTTATTTTTTGGCGCTGGAAGAGGGCATCAATCTGTTGCCCGGTTTTTCGCCGGAATTGCAGGGGGTATATAGCGAGACCGATGCCGATGGAATTCAACGCTTGTACGGATATGTTTTAAAGTAACGTTGTCTGCAGGCCGGATAAGGCATTTACGCCTTATCCGGCCTGCGAAACAGGGCAAGAATTAATGTGCAACGGGTTGCGAACCTGCCGGAACGCGAACGTGTTTGTATTTGAACAAGGCTACGAACGCAAAGGCCAGCACCAGCGAGTAGCCTGCGAAGATGAGCCACACGGTCTGCCAGTCGGTAATGCCGTTTTGAGTGTAATACTCCACCACTTTACCGCTCACAATGCCGCCCAGGATACAGCCGAAGCCATTGGTCATCATCAGGAACATCCCCTGCGCGCTGGCGCGGATTTCCGGGCGTACTTCTTTTTCGACAAACACCGAGCCAGAAATGTTGAAGAAGTCGAAGGCGCAGCCGTACACAATCATCGACAGTACCAGCAGAACGGTACCGAACGGCGTCGGGTCGCCATAAGCGAACAGGCCGAAACGCAGCATCCACGCCACAATACTGATAAGCATAACGTTCTTAATACCATAACGGCTCAGGAAGAACGGAATGGTCAGGATGAATAACGTTTCAGAAATCTGCGAAATCGACATCATCACCGAGGCGTGCTGCACGATAAAGCTACTGGCGAATAGCGGATCTTTATCAAAGCTATGCAGGAAGGTGTTGCCAAACATGTTGGTGATCTGCAGTTCCGCGCCCAGCATCATGGAGAAGATGAAGAAAATCGCCATCCGCTTATTTTTAAACAGCGCAAAAGCGTCAAGGCCCAGCATTGATGTCCAGCTCTGGTTTTTCTGTTGGTTCGCCACCGGAATGTGCGGCAGGGTAAAGGTAAACAGTACCAGCAGAACGGAAAGCGTCGCGCCGATATAAAGCTGCATATGGCTCAGCTCGAAACCGGAGAAACTCACGCCCCACATCGCCAGAATAAAGCCAATGGTGCCCCAGATACGGATAGGCGGAAAGTCAGTCACAATATCCATGCCGGCAGACTGCAGGCGGTAATACGATATGGTATTGATCAAGCCCAACGTCGGCATATAGGCCAACGAGTTAAGCAGGATCACAAAGAACATCGCCCCAGGCGTAGTGACTTCCGCGGCCATGAATAGCGTGATGGCGCCGACAACATGACACAGGGCATAGACCCATTTCGCACTCAGCCATTTGTCAGCCACAATGCCTAGCAAGGTCGGCATAAAGACGGCGGCAATCCCCAGTGAACTATAAACTGCGCCAATAGATGCGCCGTCAAATTTTAAGGTGACGAACATATACGAGCCCAGGGTAGTGAGCCAGCTTCCCCACAGACAGAACTGCAGAAAAGAGAGTATTTTAAGCTGCAGCTTAAGATTCATGTTAATTTCCTCACACCTGAGAGCGGATGAATGTTTTAAAAGGCACATTTGCCGTTGTGATTTGGTGTGATTCTATCAATGAGAGGCGGGCTTTTTTTGTTACCTGTGACAAATATTTGCAAACAATTTCTGATTGCAAAGCAAAAGGGTGACGGAGTTAACACTTTTGTCTTTCCCGCCTCTGTCATTTGCCGGCCAGAGACGGGATGCGATGGTTTATCGGCGGCGATACGATCGCTGGGCGGAATTCACCTTATACAGATAGCGGCGCGACTCCGCAGATGGATGCCGGGTGGTTAATATCTGGTACACATCCCCCGGCGACATGCGGTTAATCATATTCGCAGCCTGAATCTTATCGTTCGAGAATACGCGTAATACGCTGCCTGCGCCGCCATTGTAGGCGGTAATGACCGCATAGCGCCGCGACGTCGGATTCTCAATACCGCTCAGATAGACATTATTTAACATCGCCAGATACGCTGTGCCGGTATCGATATTGCTGGCGGGGTCGAACAGGAAGTTACGACCTGGCGTGCCGGACTTACCCTGAGAACGGAAAACATCTTTCCCAGCGCTGTGTTGCACCACCTGCATCAGGCCCAGCGCATCCGCATGGCTGACCGCATACGGGTTAAACGAGGACTCCGTTTGCATAATCGCCAGAATCAGCGACTCGTCAACGCCGTATTTACGGGAGGCCTGGCGTACCATGCCAATGTATTTATGCGCGCGTTTATCAAGGTGGTTCGGCACCAGATTAATGGTGACGCTGTAAATAATACGCAGGCCGTTACTGCGGCTTTTGAGCCGCGTTTTCAGCAAGTAATCCGCGAATGTCGTGGCGCGGCCTTCCCAGCGAATAGGCTGACCGGTATTGTCGAGGACCTGACCATACAGGAAGGGTTCTTTAGAAATTTTTATGTCATCGACATCGGAGTAAAGATCGACGGAGGTTGGGTCGTCACCCATGAGCAACGTTTTAATAATGGCCCGGCGCAGATGTGCGGTAGGTTCCGTCCCTGCGATGGTTTCAACGGTAATGGTCCCATCATCAAAGTTGATGTGGCTGCGGGTCTGGAACTGATCGGTATATTTGACGTAGTCTTTCGGCCCGGCGATCAGGACTTCCTTATATCCCCACAGATTTTCAATATTGTTGGCAAATTGCCCCATCAAAATATCAAAGCCGTTGGTATCCTTGACCCAGGCTTCATTATACGTCTCGCCTTTTTTGGTCGAACTGGAGCAGGAGATGAGCAACGGCGCAATAACAGCAAGCGCGAGTAATTTTTTCATCATTCCGGGAGTGCATGTTGTGTTGTCGTTATGCCATGTTGCCGGGCAGCGGCGCTAAGGGCTTATCCGGCATAATTCACAGGCCGAATAAGCGCAGCGTCATTCAGCAACGGGCCTATTTTTTATCTTCCGGCGTATAACCTTCGATATGAACGTCTTTGCCTTCGAACAGGAAGCTCACCATCTCCTGTTCCAGCAGCTTACGGTGCTCGGCGTTCATCATGTTGAGCTTTTTCTCGTTAATCAACATGGTCTGCTTATGCTGCCACTGCGCCCACGCGTCCTTAGAGATCTCGTTATAGATACGTTTTCCCAGTTCGCCAGGGTAGAGCTGAAAATCTTGCCCTTCAGCGTCGCGTTGCAGGTAAGTACAAAAAATCGTTCTGCTCATAAGTCATCCTCTTCATCGACCGGGGCGTTAAACTGGCGCTCCGGTACGTAACTGCTGTAACAAGCGCTCCACGGGGGCCGCCAGTCCGACTGACGGCGGTTGCGCTAAGTTATACCAGAGCGCGCTGCCTTCATCCATGCAGGCGTCCAGTGACGACACGGGAAGCCACATAGGCACAATATCCAGGTGGAAATGGCTAAATGTATGGCGAAACGCATTAAGCTGGGTCAAATTATCAGCGTTAACATGCCGTTGCGCCAGCCATTCACGTAATTCATCTTCGCTGGCGAACTGCGGAAAGCAGTAGAGTCCGCCCCATAAACCGCTGGGAGGGCGCTGCGCCAGGAAAATCTCCTGATTATGCTGTAACAATAAAAAGTAACCCGTCCGCTCCGGCAACGTCTGTTTCGGTTTCTTGCCCGGATAGCGTGACCAGCTTTCATGCGCAGCGGCGATACAACCGTTTTGTAGCGGACACAGAGTGCACTTGGGCTTTGAACGCGTACAAACCATCGCGCCCAGATCCATCATCGCCTGATTAAAACGCTCCACGCCGCGTGCGGGCGTCACTTGCTCGCTCAACGTCCACAGCGTATTCTCCACCTCTTTTTTTCCAGGCCAGCCGCTAACAGCATAACAGCGAGCCAGCACACGTTTAACGTTTCCATCAAGAATCGGATAATGTTTACCTAACGCGAGGGAGAGAATTGCGCCGGCGGTTGAACGTCCGACGCCGGGTAGCGCGGCGATTTCGGCAAAAGTTTGCGGGAATTCTCCTCCGTGAAGCGTCGCTACCTGTTGCGCCGCTTTATGCAAATTACGCGCGCGGGCGTAATAGCCGAGCCCGGTCCATAAATGGAGCACTTCATCCAGCGGCGCATTCGCTAAATCCGTTACCGTCGGAAAGCGCGCCATAAATCGCTCAAAGTAAGGAATCACCGTCGTCACCTGCGTTTGTTGCAACATGACTTCCGAGAGCCATACTTTGTAAGGCGTCTTGTTAATTTGCCAGGGCAGCGTTTTCCGCCCGTATTTGTCGTACCAGTCCAGAACCTGGGCTGAAAATTGAGACGCTTGCATGGAAACTCATTCATTATTGCCGGGGGCAAGATTGCAGCACAGAGGCCGCAGGGTGTAAACCGGAACTTTCCGCAGTGCGCTTCATGCTTGCATCCGGCAACTAACTTTGGATAATGCCCGTTTTCAGAACTCAAACACAGCAGACTACACTTTTATGAAAAACGACGTCATTTCACCGGAATTTGATGAAAACGGTCGCCCGCTGCGCCGTATTCGTAGTTTTGTTCGTCGCCAGGGGCGACTGACAAAGGGGCAAGAGCACGCGCTGGAAAACTACTGGCCGGTGATGGGCGTCGAGTTCAGCGAAGCGCCGGTAGATTTCGCCACGTTGTTTGGTCGCGAAGCGCCGGTGACGCTGGAGATTGGTTTTGGCATGGGGGCGTCTCTCGTGGCGATGGCGAAAGCGCGCCCGGAGCAGAATTTCCTCGGCATTGAAGTGCATTCACCCGGTGTCGGCGCGTGTCTGGCGTCCGCTCATGAAGAGGGCGTTAAAAACCTGCGCGTCATGTGCCACGACGCGGTAGAAGTGTTGCATAAAATGATTCCTGACAATTCTTTATCGATGGTTCAGCTCTTTTTCCCTGACCCGTGGCATAAAGCGCGTCATAATAAACGCCGTATCGTTCAGGTGCCGTTTGCTGAACTGGTATTGAGCAAGCTGAAATTGGGCGGCGTTTTCCATATGGCGACCGACTGGGAAGCGTATGCGGAACACATGCTTGAAGTCATGTCTTCTATCGACGGGTACAAAAATCTGTCAGAGAGCAATGATTATGTACCGCGCCCGGAATCGCGCCCGGTAACGAAATTTGAACAACGTGGCCATCGTCTTGGTCATGGCGTATGGGACTTAATGTTCGAGAGGGTGAAATAATGGCAAAGAACCGTAGTCGTCGTCTGCGTAAAAAAATGCACATTGACGAATTCCAGGAATTAGGATTTTCGGTGGCATGGCGTTTTCCGGAAGGTACATCTGAAGAGCAGGTCGATAAGACTGTCGATGACTTTATTAATGACGTTATTGAGCCCAATAAACTGGCGTTTGACGGCAGCGGCTACCTGGCCTGGGAAGGGCTGATTTGTATGCAGGAAATCGGTAAATGTACCGAAGAACATCAGGCGATTGTGCGTAAGTGGCTGGAAGCGCGCAACCTTGAAGAAGTCCGAACCAGCGAACTTTTCGACGTTTGGTGGGACTAATGAGTACAGGGTCGGCAAATGCCGGCCCGCTTTGTCTTGAGGGAAAGTTATGATGCGCAAAACGCTGCTGGCGGCAGTGCTAACGTTGACGGCGATGGCCGCTCATGCAGATTACAAATGCAGCGTCACGCCGCGTGACGATGTGATCCTGAGTCCACAAACGGTGCAGGTGAAAGGTGAAAACGGCAACCTGATGATCACGCCGGACGGCAATGTGATGTACAACGGTAAGCAGTACACCCTTAGCGCCGCGCAGCGCGAGCAGGCGAAAGATTACCAGGCGGAACTGCGAAGCGCGCTGCCGTGGATTGATGAGGGCGCCCGATCGCGCGTCGAAAAAGGCCGCGTGGCGCTGGATAAAATCATCGCTAAAGAGGTAGGCGAAAGCAGCAACATGCGTAGCCGTCTGACGAAGCTTGATGCGCAATTAAAAGCGCAAATGAACCGTATTATCGAACATCGTACGGACGGCCTGACGTTCCACTATAAGGCTATCGACCAGGTGCGTGCCGACGGTCAGCAGTTGGTGAATCAGGCGATGGGCGGTATTTTGCAGGACAGCATTAACGAAATGGGCGCCAAAGCGGTGCTTAAAGGCGGCGGCAATCCTTTACAGGGTGTGATGGGCAGCCTCGGCGGTTTGCAAACCGCTATCCAGAACGAATGGAAAAACCAGGAGAAAGATTTCCAGCAGTTTGGCAAAGATGTCTGTAGCCGCGTAGTGACCTTAGAAGATAGCCGCAAAGCGCTGGTTGGCAGCCTGAAGTAATCTTTCCTTTTTAAACAATGGCGTAGATCGTATCTGCGCCTTTTTATTCTGTTTTTTCCTGTATTTTGTTATCCATCTCTAAAAAAATACTCTCTGTCGGATGTATATCTCTGGTTAATTGTATGGCGTCACATTATTCGTCTGCAATATAGGGATAATGCGACCAGTTGACATAACTGGAGATATAACATGGAGTTTTTCAGGAAAACGGCATTAGCTGCTCTGGTAATGGGTTTCAGCGGCGCAGCGTTCGCTTTACCGAATATCACCATCTTAGCGACCGGCGGAACGATCGCTGGTGGCGGTGATTCAGCAACAAAATCAAATTATACGGCAGGTAAAGTCGGCGTCGAAAATCTGGTGGATGCCGTTCCTCAATTGAAGGACATTGCGGTAGTGAAAGGCGAGCAGGTCGTTAACATTGGCTCGCAGGATATGAACGATGAAGTCTGGCTCACGCTGGCGAAAAAAATCAATACCGAGTGCGACAGCACCGACGGTTTCGTGATCACCCACGGTACTGATACGATGGAAGAGACCGCTTATTTCCTCGATCTGACTGTGAAATGCAATAAACCGGTGGTACTGGTCGGCGCGATGCGTCCTTCCACGTCAATGAGCGCAGATGGCCCGTTCAACCTCTATAATGCGGTAGTAACAGCGGCTGATAAACAGTCTGCCAATCGCGGCGTGCTGGTGGTAATGAATGATACCGTCATGGACGGACGCGACGTCACTAAGACCAATACGACTGACGTGGCGACGTTTAAAGCGGTTAACTACGGCCCGCTGGGTTATATCCACAACGGTAAAATTGACTACCAGCGTACGCCAGAGCGTAAACATACCACCTCCACCCCGTTCGACGTGTCGAAGCTGACCGCATTGCCGAAAGTCGGTATCGTTTATAACTATGCGAATGCGTCCGATCTGCCGGCAAAAGCGCTGGTAGACGCGGGTTATGACGGGATCGTGAGCGCAGGCGTGGGTAACGGCAACCTGTATAAAACGGTCTTTGATACCCTGGCGACCGCCGCGCACAACGGTACGGTAGTGGTGCGTTCTTCACGTGTGCCGACTGGCGCAACCACGCAGGATGCGGAAGTTGACGATGCAAAATACGGCTTTGTCGCCTCCGGCACGCTGAACCCGCAAAAAGCGCGTGTCTTACTGCAACTGGCGTTAACCCAGACTAAAGATCCAAAACAGATCCAGACGATGTTTAATCAGTATTAAAGATAATGCCCCGGTCGGAAGGCCGGGGCTATCTTTGGAAGACCTCTCGCACAACCAACACTATTACCTTGCTAATTATCATCCTGGTTATGATAATCGTGGGCGTCATGTTTCTGGACGGGAGGTCCACAAGTGGTTCGACAATGGATTGCTGGCGCAGCGCTGTTTGTCCTGATTTCAGGCTATAGTTGGGCAGAGGTTGCTCAACCCTCCGATAACATCTTAAAAGAACAGTTTAGTAAGCAGTACCACGGCATACTTAAACTGGATTCCATTACCTTAAAAAATCTTGATTCGACGGGCAATCAGGCCACCTGGTCTGCCGAAGGGGATATTTCTTCCCGTGAAGATATGTATACCGGCGTTGGTATGGCGGCGGATTATTATTTTGTTGAAAAAACCTGGACCAAAGATCGTCCCGTTAAATTTTCTGCCATGTTAACCAGCAAAGGGACGCCAGCCTCTGGCTGGACGGTGAGCTATTACTCATTACAAATGGCAGCCAGCGATCAGGGCCGGGCTATTGACGACATTAAAACGAATGATAAATACCTGATCGTCAACAGTGATGACTTTAACTATCGGTTTGGCAACATTGAAGCCTCCTGGCGTGCGCAGAAAGCGTCGATCCCCGGTCTTGAAGAACAACTCTCTGCCCTGGATAAGAAAATAGCGGCAGCTAAAAAAGAAGCGGACGCGTATTGGGGAAAAGGCGCTGATGGGAAACCGTTGACCCGCGCCGAGGCGTTTAAAAAGACGTTAAAAGAGCGCGATGATTATGTAAAAGCCAACGATAGCAGCGTATATGCCGAGAAATACGAAAAAGAGGTCTATCAACCGGCATTAGACGCGTGCCGTAAGCAGAGTGAGCCGTGCAATGAAGCGGCTATTCAGCAGAAAAGAGATTTAGACATACACGAGCAACGGCGGCAGGTATTTTTGAAATCAGAAGAGCTGCGTCGAAAAGCGCAGAATGACTGGATAACGTTAGAGAAAGGACAATATCCGCTGAATATAGCGGTACAGAAACTTCAGATGCAACAGAGTGATATCCGCATGAAAATCATGGATATTAATGACGGTTACGAGCGCTGGAAAAAAGATACGGACGATTTACGTCGTAAAGGGGTTATTAAATAATGTGCTTGCCGGCGGCGCATTAACCGCCACAGGTTGGTAAGCGTCGCGCCATCAGGTATTTTACCCGCTGGCGCGACAGGCTTATTCCTTGTTATTCCGCGAGAAACAACTCAAGAAGAGAGTTTAAAAATAGTTTACCGTGCCGGGTAATCTGCCAGTATTGCTCGCATTCGGTCAGGTAGCCCTGGGCAATAGCCTCGTCGATTGGCTGACGAATAACCGCTTCCGTAAGCCCGGTGTAGTCGACAAATTCGGCGCGAGGCGCGCGCTCCAGCAACCGAAAACGATTCATAAAGAACTCAAAGGGTTTATCGTCATCACTCACGTCACGCTGGCTTTCCAGGTAACGTCCCTGCATATAACCGCGTGGGTGACGGGTTTTGGTGGTGCGCAGGATCCTGCCGCCCGGGAAGGTGACTTTACCGTGGGCGCCGCAGCCAATACCCAGATAGTCGCCAAAGCGCCAGTAGTTCAGATTATGCTGGCACTGATAACCGGGTTTGGCATAGGCCGACGTTTCGTATTGCTGATAGCCCGCGGCGGTTAATAACTGGTGGCCCTGCTCAAAGATATCCCACAGAGCGTCATCGTCCGGTAAAACCGGCGGACGCGAACCGAACAGAGTGTTGGGTTCAATCGTCAATTGATACCATGAGAGATGCGGCGGATTAAGCGCAATCGCCTGTCGCAAATCGTTCAGCGCCTCTTCCAGCGTTTGGTCCGGCAATCCATGCATCAAGTCGAGGTTAAAGCTGCGTAGCCCAAGCCCATTTGCCAGTCTTGCTGCCCGCATCGCCTCTTGTGGACCGTGAATACGGCCAAGACGTTTCAGCTTAGGCTCACTAAAGCTTTGCACGCCAATGGAGATCCGGTTTACGCCAGCGCGCTGATAGTCGATGAAGCGGTCGGCTTCGACCGTGCCGGGGTTCGCTTCCATGGTAATTTCCGCATCCGCCGCCAGATTCAGGCGCGTACGCACGCCGTCCAGCAGCGTTTGCATCGCCGGTCCGGAAAGCAGGCTTGGCGTACCGCCGCCAATAAAAATGGTCTTTACTTCACGCCCTTGCGCCCAGGCGACGTCGGCATCCAGATCGCTTAACAGATGCTGGACGTAGTCGTCATGCGGTACCTCGCCCTTCAACGCATGGGAATTGAAGTCGCAATATGGACATTTTTGTACACACCAGGGAATATGAATATAAAGACTGAGCGGCGGTAGTTTAGCCATTGCGTAACGCATCCAGCAGCAGCTTGAGCGCTTGTCCACGGTGGGAAATCGCGCTTTTTTCTTCACGGGTCAGTTCTGCGGCGGTTTTGCCTTCAGACGGTACGAAGAAAATGGGATCATAGCCAAATCCGCCATTTCCGGCCGCCTGCCGAGTAATGACGCCTGGCCAGCTACCGTGACAGACTATCGGTGTGGGATCTTCGGCATGACGCAAATAAACCAGCACACAATGGAATCGCGCCTGGCGTTTGTCGTCCGGAACATCTCGTAGAGTATGCAGCAGTTTTTCCAGATTTTGCTGATCTGTCGCGTTTTCGCCAGAATAGCGCGCGGAATAGATACCCGGCGCGCCGCCTAAAACGTCAACGGCCAGACCGGAGTCATCGGCAATGGCGGGCAGACCGGTCATTTTAGCGGCATGGCGGGCTTTGAGAATCGCGTTTTCAATAAACGTCAGGCCGGTTTCTTCCGCGGAATCGACGCCCAGTTCCGTTTGCGCTACCACATCAAGCCCAAAATCGCTTAACAGCGACGCGAGCTCGCGCACTTTACCGGCGTTGCCGGTTGCGAGAACAATTTTTTGCATGGAATACCTACTCAGTTAACGCCGCAATTTCCGGCGGGATCTGTTGCGGGTGAATAATTTTTACCTGTTTGTGACGGCCCAGCTCGCCTTTTTCGATGACGATCTGACTTTTCGCCACGCGAAACTGCTTACCGAGAAACTTGATCAGATGGCTGTTTGCCTGACCGTCAACCGGCGGGGCGGTAATGGCGACTTTCACCTCGTCGCCATGTAAGCCCACAATACTGTCGCGGCTGGCTTTCGGCTGAATATAAAGCCGTAACACCAGACCGTCTTCGCAGCGAGTCACAGCACTCATAGCGCCATCCACAGCCCCGGCAGCAACATGTTGCCTGTCGCTTGTAAGACTTCAGCGATCCCCATATTAACGACATACAGCAGCAGCACCAGAACCATTGGCGAGAAGTCGATGCCGCCCATCGCAGGCAGTATACGGCGAATCGGGCTGAGCAGCGGCTCGGCAAGCTGAATCAATACATATTCAATCGGGCTACGACCCTGGCTCACCCAGCTCATGATAGCCATGACCAGCAGCACCCAGAAGATCAGCAGGCCGATTGTTTTAAGTAAGATAAGCACCGCGGCAATCCAGATAATCGCCTGAAACGTAATTACCTTAAACAGCACTATCGCCTTAATAACGCTAAGAATAAACGCCACCAGCAGGGAAGCGCTGTCGATCGGCCCCATTGGCGGGATAATACGACGCAGCGGTCCGATGATGGGCTGCGTAATTTTCACCACGAACTGGGAGAAAGGGTTGTAAAAGTCACAGCGGGCCCACTGCATCCACACGCGCAATAATAGCACCATGGTATACAGCTCAATTACCGTTGAGAGCAGGAAGGTCAACGTATTCATGGCGTTCCTCAGTTTTCCTTAATTTTTTGTGTAATCACGAGCACCAAAGATAGCGGTGCCGATGCGCACCATTGTGCTACCTGCCGCAATCGCGGCTTCCATATCGTCGCTCATACCCAGAGATAAGGTATCAACGTCAGGGTAGCGCGCTTTCAGCCCGGCAAATGCTACAGCCATTTGACGTGCGACTTCAAACTGCCTTACATAATCTGACTCTGGCGCCGGGATCGCCATCAGTCCGCGAAGCCGCAGGCGCGGCAGTGTAGCCACCGCAGCGGCCAGCTCATCCAGTTCCGCCAGCGGAATGCCTGATTTGCTGTTTTCATCGCTGATATTAATTTGGATCAGAACATTTAGCGCTGGCAGATTATCCGGACGCTGTTCGCTCAGGCGCGAGGCGATACGCAGGCGATCGATGGTATGACACCAGTCAAAATGCTCGGCCACCAGCCGACTTTTGTTGGACTGTAAAGGGCCTATAAAGTGCCAGTGCAGGCCTTCCACTTTCGCTTCCTGAAAGTGGCGGATTTTTTCCACCCCCTCTTGTACATAATTTTCACCAAATGCCCGTTGTCCGGCGGCAATGGCTTCTGCGATGTCGCTCGCAGGTTTGGTTTTACTCACTGCAAGCAACGTAACTTCTTCTGAAGAGCGGCCGCAACGCGTTGCCGCGGCGGAGATTTTGTCCCGGATGTGTGCCAGGTTATGCGCGATATCGTTCATTTTCCGAGGATGTTTATATGAATATGGAAGAAATTGTGACGCTTAGTGTAAAGCATAACGTCTCGGATCTACACCTGTGTAACGCCTGGCCTGCGCGATGGCGCAAACAAGGACGCATGGAGATCGCGCCTTTTACCGCGCCAGATGTCGACAGGCTTCTGCTTGATTGGCTTAATGACGCGCAACAATATCAGTGGCGAACGCACGGCCAGCTTGATTTCGCCGTCTCGCTGGCCAGCACGCGGCGCCTGCGCGCCAGTGCGTTCACACATCAACAGGGAACGTCGCTGGCGCTACGGCTATTGCCCGAGCGTTGTCCTGATCTGGCGGAAATCCAGACGCCGCCGATAGTACCCGCACTGCTTGCCAGCGAGAACGGACTGATTCTGGTCACTGGCGCTACTGGCTGCGGGAAGTCCACCACGCTGGCGGCGATGGTGGGATATCTTAATCAACATGCCGATAAACATATCCTGACGCTGGAAGATCCTATTGAGTACCGTTACACCAGCAAGCGTTGCCTGATACAGCAGCGGGAAATCGGCCAGCATTGCGCCACTTTTGCCGCCGGGCTGCGCGCGGCGTTGCGTGAAGATCCCGATGTCATTTTGCTGGGAGAGCTGCGTGACAGCGAGACCATTCGCCTGGCGCTGACGGCGGCGGAAACGGGGCATCTGGTACTGGCAACCCTGCATACTCGCGGTGCGGCGCAGGCGGTGGAAAGATTAGTGGATAGTTTTCCGGCGCAGGAAAAAGAACCGATACGCAGTCAACTGGCGGGTAGTCTGCGCGCCGTACTATCGCAAAAACTGGAGGTCGACAGGCAGGATGGGCGCGTGGCGTTGTTTGAATTACTGATTAATACGCCAGCCACAGGGAATTTGATCCGTGAAGGCAAACACCATCAGTTGGCCCACGTGATACAAACCGGGCAGCAGCAGGGGATGATGACATTCGCCCAGAGCGCGCAATGGCGTCAGGCGCAGGGACGGCTGTAGCGAACATGGCGGCGTAGGGGGGGGTAAAGTGTTGACTGGCGCGGTGGATTGAACGGCATACAGGCTTGTATCCTGGCGAACCGGCGTTAAAATCGCAGCTTTGTTAAAACCACAGCGAAGCCATTTAACGATGTCATCACAACCGAATCAAAGCCTGATAGATGGCATTCGCTGTCTGCAATATCTGGTCTCCAGCGACCGTGCTATCGGATGTCGCGAGCTTGCCCGGCTGATGGATGTTAATACCACGCGCGTTAATCGCCTGTTAATGACGATGGCCTCTATTGGACTCACGATGCAGGATGAGCACCGACGCTATTTACCCGGGCCAGGCATTCATGCTTTGGCGGCGCAGGCGATTCGCGGTTCAGCGCTGTTCTCCCATGCGTTGCCTATCCTTGAGCGCCATGCGCCCAGAGACATCGTGGTGGCATTAGGCGTGCTATGGGAGGACCAGATTATCTATATTTATCACTCTACGCCGGGTTCGCAGGGAAGTCAGGCGCTGGCGGGGTTTCGCATGTGCCCGGCCTGGCAGTCGGTAACAGGAGTGGCGTTACTGGCGGCAGAAAGCGATGAGGCGCTAATGCAGCGTTTTACTCCGGAGCAGTGGCGTAATCTGGCGCCGCATGTGGCGCAGCAGCGCCAGCGGGGATACGTGCTGTGGCATCACGCTGATGGTGAAGTTTCTATGGCGCAACCGCTAGACAAGCACGCCGCAGCGCTGGCCTTTGCGGGAATGTGGCGGATTGATGAGGCGGAGGCGGCTGCACGTTTACAGGCGTTGAAGGCATTAAACCAGCTTATTGCCCACTAAGCCTGGCAACCGTGACCGCGTTATCCGCCTGCTGACAAAAACGGCTTTAATACCCCTGTTCAAAATAGCTTTCGAGGATAATCACGGCGGAGGCCGAGTCCACTTTGCCTTTGTTCAGCGCGCGATACCCACCTCGTTCAAACAGACCGGAGCGTGCTTCAACGGTGCTGAGTCGTTCATCGTGCAGCGTGACAGTTACCCCGAAACGCCCATGAATACGGTTGGCGAATTTACGTGCGCGCGCCGTCAGCGGTTGTTCAGTGCCATCCATATTAAGCGGTAGCCCGACAATAATTTCGTCTGGCTGCCACTCTTTCAGCAAACGTTCAATGAGCGTCCAGTCGGGCGTGCCGTCCTGTGCTTTGATTGCCGGAAGCGGACGGGCGGTGCCGGTAATGCGTTGTCCTATTGCAACGCCGATGCTTTTTGTGCCGAAGTCAAAGGCCAGTAAGGTGCCGCTCATCAGGCGTGCCCCGCAACGCCAGGCATGGTCAGAATATCAATGCCAATAAGTTTTGCCGCTTCGCGCCAGCGCTCGGCAATGGGCGTTTTGAACAAAATATTGAGATCGGCGGGCGCGGTAAGCCAGGCGTTATCAAGCAACTCTTGTTCAAGCTGGCCTTTATCCCAGGAGGCGTAGCCCAGCGCGACCAGCACATCGGAAGGCTGTTGTTGGGTTCCTAACGTTTCCAGCACATCGCGGGAGGTGGTAATCACGGTATTGTCTGAGATACGAATGCTGGAGGCGAAACGTGACGGCGGAGTATGGAGAATAAATCCGCGATCTTCCGCCAGCGGGCCGCCGAGCATCACGGCTTTATCAAGACGAATTGCCGAATCGCGCGGTTCCGGCGTAATTTTTAGTTTTTCCAGAATCCCTTCAATTTGCAGATTTTCCAAAGGCTTATTAACAATAATCCCCATAGCGCCGTCCTGGTTGTGCTCGCAAATATACACCACGGAACGGCGGAAAATCGGGTCCTGGAGCGCAGGCATGGCAATAAGAAAGTGATGCTGTAAATTCATTGTCAGAGGTTCTGTTTCCTGGTTCAAAAAAACGACAGCGTTCAGTATGTGGGGAAAGCGGACGGTTGTCACTCATATAAGCCGTCTTTTGCCAAAGGACGGCGGCCTTATCGGGCAATAGATTGCCGGATGGCGATGCTGATGCGCCGCCTTATCCGAGCGGGGCGGCGTGATTGCTCAGGCCCGGTAAGCGCACGCCACCGGGCAATAAACCTTTACTTCGCCAGACGCGCTTCGATGGCGTCCATCAACATCCCGGTGATAGAGATCGGGTATTCCGCTTCAATTTCACGCACGCAGGTTGGGCTGGTCACGTTAATTTCCGTTAAGCGGTCGCCGATAATATCCAGACCGACGAAAATAAGCCCTTTGGCTTTAAGCGTCGGCCCAACGCGGCGGGCGATTTCCCAGTCGCTTTCGCTCAGCGGACGGGGTTCGCCGCGACCACCAGCCGCCAGGTTGCCGCGGGTTTCGCCGCCCTGCGGAATACGCGCCAGGCAGTAAGGCACCGGCTCGCCGTCGACGACCAGTACGCGCTTATCGCCATCTTTGATCGCGGGCAAATAGTTCTGCGCCATGCAGTAGCGGTTGCCCAGCTCGGTCAGCGTTTCGGCAATAACGCCTATGTTAGGATCGCCTTCCTTAACGCGGAAAATGGACGCGCCGCCCATACCGTCCAGCGGTTTCATAATGATATCGCCGTGCTTTTCCCAAAACGCTTTGAGCTGCGCTTTATTGCGCGTTACCAGCGTTTCCGGCGTCAGATCGGCAAACCAGGCAGTATACAGTTTTTCATTACAGTCGCGCAGGCTTTGCGGTTTGTTGACGATAAGCGTCCCTTCCTCTTCAGCGCGTTCCAGAATATAGGTCGCATAAATAAACTCGGTATCAAACGGCGGATCTTTACGCATCAGGATAACGTCGAGGTCGGCGAGTTTAATCTCCTGCTCGCTGCCGAACTCGTACCATTTATCGTAATTTTGCTCCACGCTCAACGTTCGCGTGCGGGCGCGGGCTTCGCCGTTAATCAGATAAAGGTCGGCCATCTCCATATAATGAAGTTCATAACCACGACGTTGGGCTTCCAGCAGCATAGCGAAACTGGTGTCTTTCTTGATGTTGATGTGTGCGATGGGGTCCATCACGATGCCGAGCTTGATCATTATTTTCTCCGTTAACGCTTCATCCTAAGTCGCCAAAACGCACCTGTAGCGCGGTAATGGCGGTGAGCGCGGTTGTCTCAGTACGCAGAACGCGAGGTCCTAACAGAATATCAGTAAACTGATAGCGCGCGGTCATCGCGATTTCGTCCGCCGACAGCCCGCCTTCCGGGCCGATCAGCAGTCGGACGCGTTCAACCGGCAGCGGCAGAGTGTTGATGCTGGCATGGGCGCGCGGATGAAGATTGAGCTTCAGCCCGGAATCTTGCTCGGCGCACCAGGCTTCCAGCGCCATCGGCGGGCGAATTTCCGGCACCCGGTTACGCCCGCATTGTTCGCAGGCGGCGATGGCGATCTTTTGCCACTGCTGGCGCTTTTTGTTCAGACGTTCATTATCCAGTTTAACGCCGCAGCGCTCAGAGAACAGTGGCGTAATGAGGCTTACACCTAGTTCGATCGATTTCTGGATAGTAAATTCCATTTTTTCACCGCGCGACATCACCTGGCCCAGATGGATATGTAGCGGCGATTCACGATCGTCGATTTCGCCTTTCATCACTTGCACTTCAACGCTTTTCTTAGTGGCGCTAATGATTTCAGCATCGAATACCTGATTGCTGCCGTCAAACAGCTGTAACGCTTGTCCCGCTCCCATGCGCAGTACACGACCAATATGGTTGGCCGCATCTTCGCATAACGAAATCTGCGTACCGGACGTCAACAATTCAGGGTGATAAATGCGGGGAATACGCATAATAAAAAAATCCGCGTCATGGCCCCGGCGTTTGGCTATCCAGGGCATGGGTTAACAAGAATCCCGCTAGTGTAGGTTAGCTCTTTCGCGCCTGGCAAGCGCGTTGCACATAGGGATTATGATTACCCTGGACCTTCGCGATACGCGCATCGCGCTCGCACTCCCAGGCGGTAACGGGGTACTGCTTATCCCAGACGTTAAAAAGCTGCGTTTGTTGGCGGGAAAGTTTCAGTTGGTATTGGTCGCGCATATAAAAATAAGTGCGGGCGATTGCGCCACGGGCGCGGGCGGGCGGCTCGGCGATTTTCGCTTTAAAATCCACTTTCATGGCGCATTGCCCGTACTGACCTTCGCCGCCGTTCCACTGGCTATACATAAAGTTGCCGCGATCGCCATTCACTTCGCCAATCGCGGGTTGCAGGTTATGCATATCGCTTTCCATTTTGCGGTAGACAGGGTCTTTAGCGCAGTTTTTTCGCCCGCCGTCCTGCCAGCACTGGCGCTGATGACCGAATTGCCAGGCGGGGACAACGTGCTCCCACTCAATGCGTCTGGCGCGATTCTCGTTTTTACGCACCTTATAGCCGCAGGACTCCAGGTCTACGACGCCTTTTTTACCCTGCCAGCGGATTTGGCACCCGCAGTAAAAGCTGCCGGGCGCGTCAGCATTGACTTTGACGCTCGCCGCTTTGGCCTGAGAAAAATTGTTAATGCCATCGGCCAGGGCCTGGTCTGAAAACGCTGCGGCCAGCAACGCAGCGGCAAAAGAAAAATTACGGTACATTGCACACTCCATAGCAAAACGAGCCCGCAACGTAACGAAAGTTGTGTCTGTATGCAATCAGTCCGCTCAAGAAAGTTCCCGGACGTTTCGGGAAACTACCCGGCGACCAGTGGTTCGCCGCAGTGAACGCAACGATAAACCGCTTCGCCGCGTACTACCCGATTA
The DNA here is from genome assembly GCF_046569525.1 of Salmonella sp. 741265055_HSA. Lineage (NCBI taxonomy): Bacteria > Pseudomonadati > Pseudomonadota > Gammaproteobacteria > Enterobacterales > Enterobacteriaceae > Salmonella > Salmonella sp. 741265055_HSA. The sequence continues at coordinate 21,552 of NZ_JBKFSQ010000026.1, forward strand.
TGACGGCGGACGGTGAGTTGATGTTGCTGGCATTGGCAATGGTAGGGAAAGGTATTGCGCCGTACGGATTGCAGCGCAAATTGATGAGTACGTCTGGCCGGAACGCCCAGCACGCTTTCCATCATCCACTTCCATTCCTTGCCATGCGGAGCCTTGCGTCCGAAGTGCTTCCACACCAACAGATGCGCCAGTTCATGCGGCACGACCTCTGCAATAAATGTGTCGATGTTTTCCAGCAGTAACACCGGGTTGAGGCGGATTTCGTAGCTCTCCAGCCAGGCGGTGCCCGCCGAGGTGCCGCGTTGCGTATACACCAGTTTCGGCTCCGGATAATGTCTATCGAGCTTGAGGTTCGCTTGGGCGAGATTTTCCCGCAGACGGCGCATCACGGCCTGCTGGATAGCGATAGGGAGACGAGGGGTTTTCATAGCGGCAGAGAATAGTGCGACGGAAGAGGGACTGCAAGAAAAACGCTTCCTCCTGTGGCAGGAGGAAGCGTGGAGGGATTAGTCGTGGGCGCCGATTTCGCGCAGTTTACGACCTTTCATCAGGTTACGTTCAATGTGTTCCAGCGAAACGTGTTTGGTTTCCGGCACCAGCCACAGGGTCAGCAGGATAAACAGTACGTTCAGGCCAGCGTAGACCCAGAAAGTGTTGGCGTTACCCAGATTGTTCAGCATGGTCAGGAACGTTGCGCCGACGATCATATTGGCGATCCAGTTGGTCGCGGTGGAGCAGGTGATGCCGAAATCGCGGCCTTTCAGCGGCTGGATTTCGGAGCACAGTACCCAAATCAGCGGACCAGCGCTCATCGCAAATCCAATGATGAACATCAGCAGCATAGCGATAGCGAAGTATTGCGCAGACGGCGAATGGATGCCGATGTGCATCATCGTACCCAGAATCCCCATACCAATCGCCATGACCAGGAAGCCCAGCGTCAGGGTCGGCTTGCGGCCCCAGCGGTCAACCAGGCCGATAGCGATGAAGGTTGCCAGTACGTTAGTCAGACCAACAATAACGGTGCCCCACATCTGCTCCGTGGTATTCGTGTACCCCGCCAGTTCGAAGATTTTCGGCGCGTAATACATGATGACGTTCATCCCGGTAAATTGCTGCATGACCTGCAACAAAATGCCAAGAAACACGGCGCGGCGGAAGTTGCTGTTCTCTTTGAACAGCGCCCAACCGCTCTGTTTAACCTGCAAACTTTCGCGAATTTCATCGAGCTCACGTTTTGCTTCCGCACTGGTGTCACGCAGGCGCAACAGGACGCGTTCAGCATCATGGAAACGGCGTTTTGCCGCAAACCAGCGCGGGCTGTCCGGCAGGAAGAAGACGCCGATCAGCAGCAGAATGGCCGGGATGATGATCACGCCGAGCATCCAGCGCCATGCGCCGCTGTAGCTGAACGCGGTATCGGACAGATAAGCGCCCAGAATCCCGATGGTGATCATGAGTTGGTACATTGAGATCATACTGCCGCGAATTTTTTCCGGCGCGATCTCGGACAGGTACAACGGTGCAGTGTAGGAAGCGACGCCGACGGCCAGACCCAGCAGCACGCGAGAAAGAATCAGGACTTCAACGTTAGGCGCCGCAGCGGAGAACAGCGAACCGGCGACGAACAGGATAGCGCCGATCATCAGGCTTTTTTTACGACCCAGCTTAAAGGAGAGCCAGCCGCTGCCGACAGCGCCAACGGCCGCGCCAAACATCATGGAGCTGACCACCCATTCCTGAGTGTGTGCGGTAATCTGAAACTCGTCGGTAATGAAGGGTAAAGCACCGGCGATAACGCCGATATCCAGGCCAAAAAGTAATCCTGCCAGGGCTGCAAGAAAGCAGACAAAAAATGTCATGGCCTTGTTGGAACGCCCTTGTTTTTTATTGTCAGGCATTATGCCCTCCGGTTGGGTTAGCAATTTTATCGATGTTAAGAGTAGGTGAGTACGCCGTAAAAAGATGTGAGGCTAATCACAATGGTGTAATCGTTTACACTACTATTTATCGCAGTGATTATTTAATCATATGAAAAATAATAGTTTTAATAATCTTATAACCATATCAATCGCCTGGTATTCAGACAAAGTTGAAAAACTATGTAATATTTTCATCGCAGAATTAGCATACCGATAGTGATGTGGTCAGTTCTTAATGAAAATGAATGTAACCGCTTTCATGGTGACTGAAACTGAATGATAAAAAGTGTAGTCGAAGAAACGAAAGGGGAGAGTGGATTGTGCTGCGCATCACAAAAAGGTCAGTATAAATACACGCTGGAATATCTGATAACGTTGCGTGTATCAGTAATGATAAAGGCCAGCAGGGCGCTGACCTTTATAAGTACGGTATGGTTTACCTGACTGAAAAACAGCGTCAGGCGCGGGCGATTATTTCAGACCGGCAGCGTCGCGCAGCAGTTGCGCTTTGTCGGTTTTTTCCCATGGGAAGTTTTCGCGACCGAAGTGGCCGTAAGCCGCGGTTTCTTTGTAGATCGGGTGCAGCAGATCCAGCATCTGAATCAAACCGTACGGGCGCAGGTCGAAGAATTCGCGCACCAGCAGAATCAACTGTTCAGCAGGCACTTTTTCAGTACCGAACGTTTCCACCATGATGGACGTTGGCTCCGCTACGCCGATAGCGTAGGAGACCTGGATTTCACAGCGATCCGCCAGACCTGCCGCCACGATGTTTTTCGCGACATAACGCGCAGCGTAAGCTGCAGAACGGTCAACTTTAGACGGATCTTTACCGGAGAAGGCACCGCCGCCGTGACGCGCCATACCGCCGTAGGTATCAACGATGATCTTACGACCGGTCAGACCACAATCGCCCATCGGGCCGCCGATAACAAAACGACCGGTTGGGTTGATAAAAAACTTAGTGGACGTATTTAACCATTCAGACGGCAGAATGGGTTTGATGATCTCTTCCATCACCGCTTCTTGCAGCGATTTTTGGTCGATATCTTCTGCGTGCTGTGTAGAGAGAACCACGGCGTCGATACCGACGATTTTGCCGTCGTCATACTGGAAAGTGACCTGGCTTTTTGCATCCGGACGCAACCATGGCAGGGTGCCATTTTTACGCACTTCAGCCTGACGCTGTACCAGACGGTGCGCGTAGGTGATTGGCGCAGGCATCAGTACGTCGGTTTCATTTGTCGCGTAGCCAAACATCAGGCCCTGGTCGCCCGCGCCTTGTTCCAGCGGGTCTGCGCGGTCAACGCCCTGGTTGATATCCGGAGACTGTTTGCCAATTGCGCTCAGTACCGCGCAAGAGTTGGCGTCAAAGCCCATGTCGGAATGCACATAGCCAATTTCGCGCACCGTATTACGGGTAATCTCTTCGATATCGACCCAGGCGCTGGTGGTGATCTCACCGCCAACTAAAACCATGCCGGTTTTAACGTAGGTTTCACAGGCGACGCGTGCTTTCGGATCCTGTTGCAGGATAGCGTCCAACACGGCATCAGAGATTTGGTCGGCGATTTTGTCAGGATGCCCTTCTGATACGGACTCAGACGTAAAAAGGTGTTTTGCCATATTTAATTTCACCTAAGGAGAATTTAGTTAGCTCAAACTGTTGTGCGGAATAGTCAAGGTAGAAGATTCTACCATGAGTCTGAAGGTCACTGACACTGGCAGTCTGAGTGTTAATCAGTATGGATGGATTAACATCTGGACGGCTATTTTAGGTCACTTCTTCGCTCAATTTCCAGCTTTTTTTGAAGGCCGTCGCATTGTCGGTCAAAATCAGGCGGTAAACCTTTCTGACGATGCTGACATTATGCGCATTTATGCTTTGCTTTTTTTCTGTGTTCTGGGTATAAAACGCGGCGCGCGGCTCATACAAAAGCACACGACGTTTTCTTCGTGTCGCCACTTCCAGCCGGGTTAAAACGTTGCTTTGGCTTGTGGGTTCGTCTTACGAGGCGGCCGTGGAGGTGATACGAGATAATGAACCGTTGTATTCTGCTGAATCTGTCGCATCGTTCTGGTGCGCGCATGTCCCCCGCAATCTGCATCTCTGCTTTGCATACCTGCCGATGTTATACCCATCTCGGCGCTTCTCAGGATTCCAGAGCCGGCAATGGCGCTGAAGACTGAACAAGGGCGCTCTTGTTAACGCAAGAGTTTTCTCGTGGTTTCGCCGAACCGTTATCTGTGAGTTCGGTTACGTGTTTACAATGATATGAAAAAGAAACCGGTCGCGCAGGCGGAGCATCAGCGCTATCTGCTGGAAAATCCGCTTGTCTATGGGTTGTTATCGCGTCTTCGGATTGCGATAGTAGTCAACTGTTTTACACTTGCTAATAAAAATTGAGGTTCGCTATGTCTGACGACATATCTATGGGTTCGCCTTCGTCAGCAGGCGAACAGGGTGTACTACGCTCCATGCAGGAGGTTGCAATGAGCTCCCAGGAAGCCAGCAAGATGCTGCGCACTTACAATATTGCCTGGTGGGGCAATAACTACTACGACGTCAACGAGCTGGGCCATATTAGCGTATGCCCCGATCCCGACGTACCGGAAGCGCGTGTCGATCTTGCCAAACTGGTGAAAGCGCGCGAAGCGCAAGGCCAGCGTCTGCCGGCGCTGTTCTGCTTCCCGCAGATCCTGCAACACCGTTTGCGTTCAATTAACGCGGCGTTTAAGCGTGCGCGTGAATCTTACGGTTATAACGGCGACTACTTCCTCGTTTACCCGATTAAGGTCAATCAGCATCGCCGCGTGATCGAGTCCCTTATCCATTCCGGTGAACCGTTGGGGCTGGAAGCGGGGTCAAAAGCGGAACTGATGGCGGTGCTGGCGCATGCCGGCATGACCCGTAGCGTGATCGTCTGTAATGGTTATAAAGACCGTGAATACATTCGGCTGGCGCTGATTGGCGAGAAGATGGGCCATAAGGTTTATCTGGTCATCGAAAAGATGTCTGAAATCGCGATTGTGCTGGAAGAAGCCGAACGCCTGAACGTGGTTCCTCGTCTGGGCGTGCGTGCGCGTCTGGCCTCTCAGGGGTCCGGTAAGTGGCAATCCTCCGGCGGCGAAAAATCAAAATTCGGCCTGGCGGCGACCCAGGTGCTGCAACTGGTGGAGACCCTGCGTGACGCCGGGCGTCTGGACAGTCTGCAATTGTTGCACTTCCACCTGGGATCGCAGATGGCGAACATTCGCGATATCGCGACCGGCGTGCGCGAGTCCGCGCGTTTCTATGTTGAGCTGCATAAGCTGGGCGTGAATATCCAGTGCTTCGACGTGGGCGGCGGTCTGGGCGTGGATTATGAAGGTACCCGCTCGCAGTCCGACTGTTCCGTGAACTATGGCCTGAACGAATATGCCAATAACATCATCTGGGCGATTGGCGATGCCTGCGAAGAGCATGGTTTACCGCATCCGACGGTGATTACCGAGTCTGGGCGCGCCGTCACTGCGCACCATACGGTACTGGTCTCTAACATTATCGGCGTGGAGCGTAACGAATACACGGATCCGACTGCCCCTGCTGAAGATGCGCCGCGCGCGCTGCAAAATCTGTGGGAAACCTGGCAGGAGATGCATAAGCCTGGCACCCGCCGCTCGCTGCGTGAATGGCTGCATGATAGCCAAATGGATCTGCACGATATTCATATCGGCTACTCTTCCGGTGCGTTCAGTTTGCAGGAGCGCGCCTGGGCGGAGCAACTTTATCTCAGCATGTGCCATGAAGTGCAGAAGCAACTGGACCCGCAAAACCGTGCGCATCGTCCGATTATCGACGAACTGCAAGAGCGGATGGCGGACAAAATGTACGTCAACTTCTCGCTGTTCCAGTCGATGCCGGACGCGTGGGGAATCGATCAGCTCTTCCCGGTGCTGCCGCTGGAAGGGTTAGATCAGGTACCGGAACGTCGTGCCGTGCTGCTGGATATTACCTGTGATTCCGATGGCGCTATCGACCACTATATCGATGGCGACGGTATCGCCACGACGATGCCGATGCCGGAATACGATCCAGAGAATCCGCCAATGCTCGGCTTCTTTATGGTCGGCGCCTATCAGGAGATCCTCGGTAACATGCACAACCTGTTTGGCGATACTGAAGCGGTTGACGTGTTTGTCTTCCCGGATGGTAGCGTCGAGGTTGAGCTGTCGGACGAAGGCGATACCGTTGCGGATATGCTGCAATATGTGCAACTGGATCCGAAAACGCTGTTAACGCATTTCCGTGACCAGGTAAAACAGACGGATCTGGACGATGCGTTGCAGCAGCAGTTCCTTGAGGAATTTGAAGCGGGACTGTACGGTTATACTTATCTTGAAGACGAGTAGTCGTTGATGCCCGGTGGCGCTGCGCTTACCGGGCCTACGAATGCAGGCTGGATAAGGTAAAGCCGCCACCCGGCAGAATGCTATACTCACTTGAACCCGTATGAATTAACGGCGATAATTCGCCGCAATAGCGATTTACAAATCAATCCCTTCCTCGTCGGGTTTAACGACGCGGAGGGGATTTTTTTTCATCTGTTTTAATGCAACGACTCTAAAAGAGGTCAGGACATGAGCACCTTAGGTCATCAGTACGATAACTCACTGGTTTCTAATGCGTTTGGTTTTTTACGTCTGCCAATGAACTTCCAGCCGTATGACAGCGATGCCGACTGGGTGATCACTGGCGTACCGTTTGATATGGCAACGTCCGGTCGCGCTGGCGGTCGTCATGGCCCGGCGGCGATCCGTCAGGTGTCGACCAACCTCGCCTGGGAACATCACCGTTTCCCGTGGAATTTTGACATGCGCGAGCGCCTGAACGTCGTGGACTGCGGCGATTTAGTGTATGCGTTTGGCGATGCCCGTGAAATGAGCGAAAAATTACAGGCGCACGCTGAAAAACTGCTGTCTGCAGGCAAGCGTATGCTCTCTTTCGGCGGCGACCACTTCGTCACGCTGCCGCTGCTGCGCGCCCACGCGAAACATTTTGGCAAAATGGCGCTGGTACATTTTGACGCGCATACCGATACCTACGCGAACGGCTGCGAATTCGATCACGGCACGATGTTCTACACCGCGCCGAAAGAAGGCCTGATCGATCCGCATCATTCGGTACAGATCGGTATTCGCACTGAGTTTGACAAAGACAATGGCTTTACCGTGCTGGATGCCTGCCAGGTCAACGATCGCGGCGTGGATGATATTCTCGCTCAGGTGAAACAGATCGTCGGCGATATGCCGGTCTATCTGACCTTTGATATCGACTGTCTGGACCCGGCGTTTGCGCCTGGCACCGGTACGCCGGTGATCGGCGGTTTGACCTCCGATCGCGCCATTAAGCTGGTACGCGGTCTGAAAGATCTGAACATTGTCGGTATGGATGTAGTGGAAGTCGCGCCGGCTTACGATCAGTCAGAGATCACCGCTCTGGCGGCCGCGACGCTGGCATTAGAAATGCTCTATATCCAGGCGGCGAAGAAGGGCGAGTAAGTTGTTTTGCCGGATGGCACTGCGCTTATCCGGCCTACGCTTACCGGGCCTGTGTAGGCCGGATAAGGCGTTCACGCCGCCATCCGGCACTGTTCGGGGATTATTTAATCCCGTCCGCGCTCATACGATCGCGCACATGCTGTGCGCGTGCGGCGGACGCCGGGTGATCGTCGAACATCGAGCTTTGACGACCCGCTTCCAGTTTTGCCAGTTTCTCAAAGCTGGTGGCGAGTCCTGCCGGACTGATACCGCGTTTGCGCAACAGATCGTAAGAATAATCATCCGCTTCGGACTCCTGACGCTGGGAGAACTGCGAGTTCACCAGTTTTTCGCCAAGATCGCCAAGCTGTGATTGCGACAGGCTGCCGACAACGCCTCCTGCCGATGCCGCCGCAACACGAACGGCGTTAGTGCCTAACGCGACCTGCATCCCTTTCTTTACATGACCCAGCGCGACATGGCCCATTTCATGGCCGATCACGGCTTCAACTTCGTTGTCGGTCATCATATCCATCAGTCCACTGTAGACGCGGATACAACCGTTCGCCATGGCAAACGCGTTGACGTCTTTCGTCTCGTAAACCTTATAGTTCACCGGCTGGCCGTTAATGTTATCCCCCAGCGCGGCGGCAATTTTTGCCAGTCGTTTAGTGTATTCGCTGCTCGCCGGCGCGATTTTCGCTTTGCTGTCGAGCTCTTGACAGGATTGATCGCTCAGCGCTTTTACCTGCGCATCGCTTAACGTATAAGCCTGAAAAGCTTCAGCGCCCGAAGAAAGCAGTCCATTAGAGTCCATATTCTGGCAACCGGTCAGCACCGTTGCCATGCCCAAAGCAAGCAGTAAAGCGCGAATTTTCATTTTTCTCTTCCATACGAATCAATATTATTTTGAAATGCGCCCGTTGCAGATGAATTAGCGCCTGGGTTAAGTATAAAGAAAAGCGTGGCAGGCAAGTTAGCTAATTGCGCAACATGCGAGCACGATCCGGAGATTTCTGAAGCGGTAAAAGGATGTTCCATGTACATGACGCGCGGCTTGGGGTAAATTGTTGGCAAATTTTCCGGCGTAGCCCAAAACGCGCTGTCGTCAAGTCGTTACGGGCATGGCCTTTCAACATCCGATCTGGAGTCAAAATGTCCTCACGTAAAGAGCTTGCCAATGCTATTCGTGCGCTGAGCATGGACGCAGTACAGAAAGCCAAATCCGGTCACCCGGGTGCCCCGATGGGTATGGCTGACATTGCCGAAGTCCTGTGGCGTGATTTCCTGAACCACAACCCGACCAACCCGTCCTGGGCCGACCGCGACCGCTTTGTGCTGTCCAATGGCCACGGCTCAATGCTGATTTACAGCCTGCTGCACCTCACCGGCTATGACCTGCCGATGTCCGAACTGCAGAATTTTCGTCAGCTACATTCAAAAACCCCTGGTCACCCGGAAGTGGGCTACACCGCTGGTGTTGAAACCACTACTGGCCCGCTGGGTCAGGGTATTGCCAACGCCGTCGGGATGGCGATTGCCGAGAAAACTCTGGCGGCGCAGTTTAACCGTCCTGGCCACGACATCGTTGACCACTTCACCTATGTCTTTATGGGCGACGGCTGCATGATGGAAGGCATTTCTCACGAAGTGTGCTCTCTGGCTGGTACTCTGAAACTGGGCAAACTGATCGCGTTCTATGATGACAACGGTATCTCTATCGATGGTCACGTTGAAGGCTGGTTCACCGATGACACCGCGAAACGTTTTGAAGCCTACGGCTGGCACGTTATCCGTGGCATTGACGGTCACGATGCCGACGCTATTAAACGCGCCACGGAAGAAGCTCGCGCCGTGACTGACAAACCGTCCCTGCTGATGTGCAAAACCATCATCGGTTTCGGTTCGCCGAACAAACAGGGTACCCACGATTCCCACGGCGCGCCGCTGGGCGACGCGGAAATCGCGCTGACCCGCGAACAGTTGGGCTGGAAATACGCGCCGTTCGAAATCCCGTCTGAAATCTACGCCCAGTGGGATGCGAAAGAAGCCGGCCAGGCGAAAGAGTCTGCATGGAATGAGAAGTTCGCGGCTTATGAGAAAGCCTTCCCGCAGGAAGCTGCTGAATTCACCCGTCGTATGAAAGGCGACATGCCGGCTGACTTCGATGCGAAAGCGAATGAATTCATCGCTAAACTGCAGGCTAACCCGTCCAAGATCGCCAGCCGCAAAGCGTCCCAGAATGCCATCGAAGCCTTCGGTCCGCTGTTGCCGGAATTCCTCGGCGGCTCTGCAGACCTGGCACCGTCTAACCTGACCCTGTGGTCCGGTTCGAAAGCGATTAACGAAGATGCCGCAGGTAACTACATTCATTACGGTGTGCGCGAATTCGGTATGACCGCTATCGCCAACGGTATCGCCCTGCACGGCGGTTTCCTGCCGTACACCTCCACCTTCCTGATGTTCGTCGAATATGCCCGTAACGCAGTGCGTATGGCAGCGCTGATGAAACAACGTCAGGTGATGGTGTACACCCACGACTCCATCGGTCTGGGCGAAGATGGCCCGACGCACCAGCCGGTCGAGCAGGTGGCAAGCCTGCGCGTAACGCCGAACATGTCCACATGGCGTCCGTGCGACCAGGTGGAATCCGCGGTGGCGTGGAAATATGGCGTAGAGCGTCAGGATGGCCCAACCGCGCTGATTCTATCCCGTCAGAACCTGGCGCAGCAGGAACGTACTGAAGAGCAACTGGCGAATATCGCCCGCGGTGGTTACGTACTGAAAGATTGTGCGGGCCAGCCGCAGATTATCTTCATTGCGACCGGTTCTGAGGTTGAGCTGGCGGTTGCCGCTTACGAAAAACTGACTGCCGAAGGCGTGAAGGCGCGCGTGGTTTCCATGCCGTCCACCGACGCATTCGACAAGCAGGATGCGGCTTACCGTGAATCCGTGTTGCCGAAGGCGGTCTCTGCGCGTGTGGCGATTGAAGCGGGTATCGCTGACTACTGGTTCAAATACGTCGGCCTGAACGGCGCTATTGTCGGGATGACCACCTTCGGTGAATCCGCCCCGGCAGAGCTGCTGTTTGAAGAGTTTGGCTTCACGGTGGACAACGTGATCGCCAAAGCGAAAGCGCTGCTGTAATCCTTAATACGGCATAAAACGGGTCGCTTCGGCGACCCGTTTTTTATTCCCCCTTTGACAACCTGCCGTTTTCCAGCCGTACCACCCGTGAAAAATGACGCCGGGTAAACGCAGTGTCATGGCTAATCGCCACGACGCTGGTTCCCCGTGCCCGGCATGTCGCCAGCCAGTGTTCAAATACGGTTAGCCAGTGGGCGTCAAAATCCCGGCTGGGTTCATCCAGCAATAGCACAGGCGGCGCCATCGCCTCCAGACTGGCGACCGCCACCATCCGGCGCTGCGCGGCGTGCAGATCAAGCGGGTGCGCCTCGGCGACGTCCGTTAGCTGGCATAACCGCAGCGCGGCCTGCGTGCGCCGTGAAATTTCCTCCGCCGATAAGCGTTGTAGTTTCAGCCCAAAAGCGACCTCTTGCGCGACATTGCTGTGGAAAATCTGGTTTTCCGCTTCCTGAAAGAGTACGCCGATAGCGGCGGCGCGTTGACGATTTTTAAGCTGCGAAATCGGCTCTCCATTAAGTGTTACCGAGCCGGAAGTGGGGGAAAGCAGGCCGGCCATAATCCGTAACAGCGTTGATTTTCCCGCGCCGTTATCGCCGGTCAACGCCAGCCATTCGCCGTCCTGAAGTTCAAGCGAGATAGCGTGCAGACAGTCAGCTGCGGCATTCGGCCAGCGATAAGCGACCTGATTTAACGTCAACATAATGGGGTTAGCGCTCCGTCGCGCAATTGCCATACCCGCTGGCATCGCGTCAGAAAAGGAAAATGATTACGCTCAAAAAGCACAATGAGAGAATGACGTTCCAGCGCCCACTGTTGTAACCGTTCCAGCAGCGTCCCGGTGGCCGCTGACGTCAGCCGACTGAAGGCTTCATCAAGAACTAATAGCCTGGGCTGCATGGCAAGCGCGCTGGCAATCACTACCCGCTGCGTTTCGCCGCCGGAGAGCGTGCCGGGATGGCGATGGCGTAACGACTGGCAGTTTGTCAGGGTCAGCGCCTCGTCAATGCGCCGTAGAATCTCCGCTTCATGGAGGCCGAGATTCTCCGGGCCAAACGCCACCTCTTCCTCTACGCTAAAGGTACAGCCGGAAAACTGTAAATATGGCGATTGCTGCACCAACTGGATGGTGGGCGACTGTTCTACCAGCGGGAGCCGCCCGATAGGGACGCCAAGCAGTAGGCCTGTGCCGTCAATATCGCCGGGAAGATAATCCGGATACCAGCCAGCCATCAGTTGCGCCAGCGTACTTTTTCCGCTGCCGTTATCGCCGACTATCGCCACTATTCCGGGTGTTGAATAGTGGAAATCAAAACATGCCGGCGGGCGTGTCGCATCGGACGGAAGATAACGAAACTGCTCTAACGTAACCATATCCATACTCCCGCTTCCGCCAGTATTAGCAGTACCATGCCATACCGCGCAACCCGTTGTAACACGCTATCTTTCGGCGCCCACAGCGTGGTTCGGGCACGATGCAGCCGAAACCCCCGCATATCCAACGCCGCGCCGCGTATTGTCAGATCGTTAAGCGCATTTTGCGTAAGCGGCACGATCAGCGCAGGCATTGCCCGTAGCCGCTGATACCAGCCTTCATCCAGCGGTACGCCACGCGCGCGCTGGGCTTCATGAACGATCGTCAGTTGTCGTTTGAGCTGTTCGACGACCAGCAACGGGCCAGCGAACAGGTAAGCGATGCCGGGGGGCAGACGTGAAGCGAACAGGGCGCGAATAAACCGCTGAACCGGCACATACTGCATCCATAGCTGCGACGTCGACACGATCGCCAGCAGACGTAGCCATAGCGTAACGGCATATACCCAGCGCTGCGGATCGCGAGGCTGTCCGCTTATCCATTCCGTTAGCCAACCGCCATGTACCAGCCATAGCCCAAACCCTAAAGACAGCATCAGCCAGGCGACATACTTCGCCCGCCGCCGCGTTGATTTCAGCGCCAGCAGACAGAGGAAGGCCGCCGCGCTATAAACCGGGAGCACGGTCTGCGCAGGGAGTAGCAGCGTGGTGCAGGCCGCCAGCGCCCATAAGGTTAACGAGGTAAACGGATGCATTTAGCGTACGGCTGACATCGCAGGAAAATGCCGTGTCGTACGTAACGGTAGCTGACGCAGCAGCACCCAAACGATGATCGCCGTCAGAATTTTATCGACCAGATTAGCGCCTATGACGGTAATCGCGACCGACTCCACCAGGTTTTGGCCCATTGAATGCATCCAGGCGACGAATAAATCAGCGCCGCTACCGGTAACGCCGCCAAAAAGCGCGGTACGAAGCGGTACGGCGACCAGCGTCACCGCTAACGTAATGACGACGCCGCTGACGATCACTTTGGGCAGGGTACGAAACCAGCCTGCGCGCGCCAGCCACCCGGCGACCAGACCGATAACCATCGCTACCGGGGCAAACGCGGCAGCGATAGGATCGGTAAGCAGCCCCCACAGCAAGTTGGTCAGAAGCCCAGTCAACATGCCGATGAACGGCCCTAACAGTACCGCACTAATTAAGGTGCCGATCGAGTCGAGAAAAATAGGCAGCTTCAACATGCTAATAAGCTGTCCGCCAATCATATTGATGGCAATAGCGATGACAATCAGCACCAGAGACTGGCTGGAAAACGGGCGACGCGCCATAAAGTACCTCTTAAAGAGTCGTCAATTAACGGGAAGAAATATGCAGTTCGTCATAACCGGAAATGGCGCACGGTTGACGGCTGAACGTCAGCGCTGGCAGCTCGCCGATAACCAGTTCCAGCGTGGTACGCACGGTACACCCTGACATCATATGGCCGCCGAGCATGGCCCCGTAGGGATCTGATACCGCGAGATGCAGATGCTCGCCGGTCAATTCAAGCGTGCCGTTTAGCGAGATAACTTCAAACGTGCCGGTGAGCGATGTGGTCGCTTCTTGCCCGGCATAACGCAGCGCAACGTCGGTCAGACTGCCGGTACACCCTGCAATCCAGGCGGCATGTAATTGGTTCTGTTGCACAAAGGCGCGTAATTGGGAAAACACTTCCTGGCCGGGAAGCAGACGAAGCGCGTAAAAGCGCGCTGTAGAGGCATTGTGGTGAGATACAGTCATCGTTACAGGACTCCGAGACTCGGACGTGGCGCTGATAATATAGACGCTGGCGACAGCGCTTTCTGATATAAATCAGTATTTGTGACGCGACGATGAAAAGATCTGACGGATGTACTGGTGATTCTTAAATATGGAATAAATTGCAGCGTAAGCGGCCATGAAATGTGATGCAGGTCAGATAACTGTCTTCTTCGACTGGACAAACATTCCTTTTATTCCCCGTTTCGCTTATTCTAGCTGAAGCGTTTCAGTTAATTAAATGTTCGACAATTAACCAATCAGTCGCAGTTTGCGACAGGTGAGGTTTTACTCGACGATGAGCTGCATTACTCTGTCAGCCTCATCTGAATCGGGATAGCCTTGCAGGAGACCTATGACCGTACGCATAGCGATTAATGGCTTTGGTCGCATCGGGCGTAACGTGGTTCGTGCTTTGTATGAATCCGGACGTCGGGCGGAAATTACCGTGGTGGCCATCAACGAGCTGGCGGATGCCGCAGGCATGGCGCATTTGTTGAAATACGATACCAGCCACGGGCGTTTTGCATGGGAGGTTCGCCACGAGCGCGAGCAGCTTTTTGTCGGTGACGATGTCATTCGTATTCTGCATGAACGAACGCTGGCGGATCTGCCGTGGCGCGAACTGGGCGTGGATGTTGTGTTGGATTGTACGGGCGTATATGGCAACCGGGAGCATGGCGAGGCGCATATTGCCGCTGGCGCGAAGAAAGTGCTCTTTTCTCATCCGGGCAGCAACGATCTTGACGCCACCGTCGTTTTTGGCGTGAACCAGAACCAACTGCGTGCGGAACATCGTATTGTCTCAAACGCGTCCTGTACCACGAATTGCATAATTCCCGTCATTAAATTGTTGGATGATGCTTACGGCATCGAGTCTGGTACCGTCACGACGATCCACTCCGCGATGAACGATCAGCAGGTGATCGATGCGTATCACTCCGATCTGCGGCGCACGCGCGCGGCCAGCCAGTCGATTATCCCGGTAGATACAAAACTGGCGGCAGGCATTACGCGTATATTCCCGCAGTTTAACGACCGTTTTGAGGCGATTGCCGTGCGCGTTCCAACCATTAATGTGACGGCGATCGATTTAAGCGTAACGGTGAAAAAACCAGTAAAAGCCCGTGAAGTCAACCAGTTGCTGCAAAAAGCAGCACAAGGTGCATTTCATGGTATAGTTGACTATACGGAATCACCGTTGGTCTCGATAGATTTTAACCACGACCCGCACAGCGCCATTGTTGATGGCACGCAAACCCGGGTCAGTGGTGCCCACCTGATCAAGACGCTGGTCTGGTGCGATAATGAATGGGGCTTTGCTAACCGGATGCTCGACACCACGTTAGCGATGGCCGCAGTTGGTTTCAGACTCGACGCGTCAGCGTCGACAAAACTTTAAGCATCATTGAGAGGATTCACCATGTCTGTAATTAAGATGACCGATCTGGATCTGGCCGGGAAACGCGTTTTTATCCGTGCGGATCTGAACGTACCTGTTAAAGAAGGGAAAGTGACCAGCGACGCGCGTATCCGCGCCTCTCTGCCGACCATCGAACTGGCTCTGAAACAGGGCGCGAAAGTGATGGTAACTTCCCACCTGGGTCGTCCTACCGAAGGCGAGTACAACGAAGAATTCTCTCTGCTGCCGGTTGTTAACTACCTGAAAGACAAACTGTCTAACCCGGTTCGCCTGGTCAAAGATTACCTGGACGGCGTTGACGTGGCCGAAGGTGAGCTGGTGGTTCTGGAAAACGTTCGCTTTAACAAAGGCGAAAAGAAAGACGACGAAGCGCTGTCTAAAAAATATGCCGCCCTGTGTGACGTATTCGTGATGGACGCCTTTGGTACTGCGCACCGCGCGCAGGCTTCTACCCACGGTATCGGCAAATTTGCTGACGTTGCGTGCGCAGGCCCGCTGCTGGCCGCTGAACTGGATGCTCTGGGTAAAGCGCTGAAAGAACCGGCTCGTCCGATGGTGGCTATCGTTGGTGGTTCTAAAGTATCTACCAAACTGACCGTTCTGGATTCCCTGTCTAAAATCGCTGACCAGCTGATTGTCGGCGGCGGTATCGCCAATACCTTCGTTGCCGCTCAGGGCCACAGCGTCGGTAAATCCCTGTACGAAGCTGACCTGGTTGACGAAGCAAAACGTCTGCTGACCACCTGCGATATCCCGGTTCCGACCGATGTTCGCGTTGCCACCGAGTTCTCCGAAACCGCACCGGCGACTCTGAAATCCGTTAACGACGTGAAAGAAGACGAGCAGATCCTGGATATCGGCGATGCTTCCGCTCAGCAGTTGGCTGACATCCTGAAAAATGCGAAAACCATTCTGTGGAACGGCCCGGTTGGCGTGTTCGAATTCCCGAACTTCCGCAAAGGTACTGAAATCGTTGCTAACGCTATCGCAGACAGCGAAGCGTTCTCTATCGCAGGCGGCGGTGACACCCTGGCGGCAATCGACCTGTTCGGCATTGCTGACAAAATTTCCTACATTTCTACTGGCGGCGGCGCATTCCTCGAATTCGTGGAAGGTAAAGTTCTGCCAGCCGTAGCGATGCTCGAAGAGCGCGCTAAGAAGTAATCGTTACGGGCAGGGATTCCTGCCCGTTGATTTATTGCCGATCTGACATTCAGGGCGGCCCGTGTTTTTTCCCAAAGCCCGACGATACAGGACAACGAAACATGTCTAAAATTTTTGATTTCGTAAAACCAGGCGTGATCACTGGTGATGACGTACAGAAAGTGTTCCAGGTAGCAAAAGAAAACAATTTTGCTCTGCCGGCAGTTAACTGCGTGGGCACTGATTCCATCAACGCTGTTCTGGAAACCGCTGCAAAAGTTAAAGCGCCGGTCATCGTTCAGTTCTCCAACGGCGGCGCTTCCTTCATCGCGGGTAAAGGCGTGAAAACTGACGTACCTCAGGGCGCGGCAATCCTGGGCGCTATCTCTGGCGCGCATCACGTTCACCAGATGGCTGAACATTATGGCGTTCCGGTTATCCTGCACACTGACCACTGCGCGAAGAAACTGCTGCCGTGGATCGACGGTCTGCTGGACGCGGGTGAAAAACACTTTGCGGCTACCGGTAAACCGCTGTTCTCTTCTCACATGATTGACCTGTCTGAAGAGTCTCTGCACGAAAACATCGAAATCTGCTCCAAATACCTGGCGCGCATGTCCAAAATTGGCATGACTCTGGAAATCGAACTGGGTTGCACCGGTGGTGAAGAAGACGGCGTGGACAACAGCCACATGGACGCTTCTGCCCTGTACACCCAGCCGGAAGACGTTGATTACGCGTACACTGAGCTGAGCAAAATCAGCCCGCGTTTCACCATTGCCGCTTCCTTCGGTAACGTACACGGCGTTTACAAGCCGGGTAACGTGGTTCTGACCCCGACCATTCTGCGTGATTCTCAGGACTATGTTTCTAAGAAACATAACCTGCCGCACAACAGCCTGAACTTCGTTTTCCACGGTGGTTCCGGTTCTACTGCTCAGGAAATCAAAGACTCCGTAAGCTACGGCGTAGTGAAAATGAACATCGATACCGATACCCAATGGGCAACCTGGGAAGGTGTTCTGAACTACTACAAAGAAAACGAAGCGTATCTGCAAGGTCAGCTGGGCAACCCGAAAGGCGAAGATCAGCCGAACAAGAAATACTATGACCCGCGCGTATGGCTGCGTGCTGGCCAGACTTCGATGATCGCTCGTCTGGAAAAAGCATTTAAAGAACTGAATGCGATTGACGTTCTGTAATATAGTCTGCTGATTGAAATGGCTTCCCTCGGGAAGCCATTTTTTTATCGTCATTCCCGGAGAGCGGCGTTAGTGCTTTCATCCGGCCAACTCACAATGTACCTGCCTTTTTTGGTTTTGAGATGATGCCGAAAAATGGCATATTCCTCTGTTTTTGTTTACCTTTAAAAAGTTCTTTTCGTGAGAATGATCTCATTTGCTTGTTTTGCTATGACCAAGGAATATTGAATGGAAGATTTGAATGTTGTCGACAGCATAAATGGTGCGGGCACCTGGCTGGTACGCAACCAGGCGTTATTGCTCAGCTATGCTGTGAATATTGTTGCGGCTATCGCTATTATCATCATCGGGTTGATTGTAGCGCGCGTGATCTCCAATACGGTAAATCGTCTAATGCGTGCGCGTCATATTGATGCGACTGTGGCCGACTTTCTTTCTGCGCTGGTGCGCTATGGGGTTATCGCTTTTACGCTGATTGCGGCGTTGGGTCGCGTGGGAGTTCAAACCGCCTCGGTTATTGCCGTACTGGGCGCCGCCGGTTTAGCCGTTGGCCTGGCATTACAGGGATCACTCTCTAACCTTGCGGCTGGGGTATTGCTGGTTATGTTCCGTCCGTTCCGCGCCGGTGAGTATGTCGATTTGGGCGGCGTTGCCGGTACGGTACTGAACGTGCAAATCTTTTCCACGACAATGCGCGCGGTAGACGGCAAAATTATTGTGATTCCGAATGGCAAAATTATCGCGGGAAATATCATCAACTATTCTCGTGAGCCGGTTCGTCGTAACGAATTCATTATTGGGGTGGCCTACGATTCGGATATCGATCAGGTAAAACAGCTGCTAACGACGATTATCGAGTCCGACGATCGTATTTTAAAAGATCGCGAAATGACGGTGCGTTTGAATGAGCTGGGCGCCTCATCGATTAATTTTGTGGTGCGTGTCTGGAGTAAAAGCAGCGACCTGCAAAATGTCTACTGGGACGTGCTGGAACGTATTAAACGTGAATTCGACGCCGCTGGTATTAGCTTCCCGTACCCGCAGATGGACGTCAATTTTAAACGCGTGAAAGATAACGCCGCGGAGTAATTTTTCTCCCGCGCTGCCTGCCGGCGCTGCGCTTATCCGCCTTCAGTATTCTCTGGTTATTGAGCGGATAAGCGTAGCCGCCATCCGTTATTCAGTCTCTTCATTAGCTTTTCTTATTAGTGATTAAAATTATCAATTTCCGCTAATAATATTCCCGCGCTATAGTCTGCCTTTAAGAAAAACAGCTCAGGGTAGTTAACGTGATATCTTATTATTTTCAAGGGTTTGCCCTTGGCGCCGCCATGATCCTTCCGCTTGGCCCGCAAAATGCGTTTGTGATGAATCAGGGAATCCGTCGCCAGTACCACCTCATGATAGCGCTGCTTTGCGCGTTAAGTGATTTAGTCCTGATTAGCGCCGGTATTTTTGGCGGTAGCGCGTTGCTGATGCAGTCGCCGTGGCTGCTGGCGCTGGTCACATGGGGCGGGGTCGCGTTCTTGTTATGGTACGGTTTTGGCGCGCTGAAAACGGCAATGAGCAGTAATCTGGAGCTGGCCAGCGCCGAGGTTATGAAGCAGGGGCGCTGGAAAATTATTGCTACGATGCTGGCGGTAACGTGGCTGAATCCGCACGTTTATCTGGATACGTTTGTCGTGTTGGGCAGTCTCGGCGGACAACTGGCTATGGAGCCAAAGCGCTGGTTCGCCCTCGGCACGATTAGCGCGTCGTTCTTATGGTTTTTTGGGTTAGCGCTACTGGCGGCCTGGCTTGCGCCTCGACTGCGTACGGCGAAAGCTCAACGTATTATCAACATCCTGGTTGGGGTGGTGATGTGGCTTATCGCCTTCCAACTGGCGCGGGAAGGCGTCGCGCATATGCACGCGCTTTTCAACTAAGCGTTGTCTGATGGACAACAGGCCGATATCCGCTAAGCTTGCCTGCATGCGCCCTGTATATCAGGACAATGACTGCAATATGGAGGAGAGACTGTGAAGTTCAAAGTGATGGCCCTGGCGGCATTAGTGGGTTTAAGTGCAATGTCGGCGCAGGCAAGCGAATTGCCGGAAGGCCCGCACATCGTGACTTCCGGTACGGCAAGCGTCGATGCTGTGCCTGATATCGCCACCTTAGCGATTGAAGTGAACGTCGCGGCGAAGGATGCGGCGACGGCGAAGAAGCAGGCCGATGAGCGCGTGGCGCAATATCTTTCCTTCCTTGAGCAAAATCAGATTGCGAAAAAAGACATTAGCGCGGCGAATCTGCGCACGCAGCCGGATTATGATTACCAAAACGGTAAAAGCATTCTGAAAGGGTATCGCGCGGTGCGAACCGTTGAAGTGACGCTGCGTCAGTTAGATAAACTCAATTCGCTGCTGGACGGCGCGCTGAAGGCGGGTCTGAACGAGATTCGTTCGGTATCGCTGGGCGTGGCGCAACCGGACGCCTATAAAGACAAGGCCCGCAAAGCCGCCATTGATGACGCGATTCATCAGGCGCAAGCGCTGGCAGCCGGTTTTAACAGCAAATTGGGGCCGGTTTACAGCGTTCGTTACCATGTCTCTAATTATCAGCCGAGTCCGGTGGTGCGAATGATGAAAGCCGCAGATGCTGCGCCGGTATCCGCGCAGGAAACTTACGAGCAGCCGACCATTCAGTTCGACGATCAGGTCGATGTGGTATTCCAGCTTGAACCTGGAACAGGGCAGACGTCGACAACGGCCGCCAGCACGCAGTAATCTCGCCCGGCCTGGGCGCTTCCAGGCCGCGTTTTCTCCCGGTGTTCTCGTTTTTTGCTCCGTATTACGCAATGAAATGAAGATTTGCTAATACGGTGAGCGTTTTGAATCGCCTTGTCGCCAGCAAAAAATAGCCAATGGCGCGTCGTTTTTTGCCGCCTGAACGCAATGATTTTGTGATGAATTTCAAAGAAGTGGCGGGAGAATAATGGGTCATGCAGGCCGGATAAGACGTTCACGCCGCCATCCGGCATTCATAGAGAGGCTAATCCTGACGCAGCACCTTGTGCCCGTACTCCAGTAGCGCGTCGGTCACTTTGCGCATCATCCGGCTTTCCGGGGCAAAGCGGTGCCAGTAAAGCATCCGGCGTTGTAACAAACCAGGCGTTAAGTTGATCAACTCGCCGCTTTCCAGCTCTTTCTCAATCTGCAGGTGAGGGATCATGCAGCAGGTCGTGCCCTGACGCGCAAGCTGTACAAACGCTTCGGATGAATTAACGATATGGCACGGCACGCTGCCGGGCGGTAGATCGAAATTCTGTTGCAAAAAGGCCTGATGCATATCATCCAGATGGTCGAACGCGACGGCGGGCGCTTTCAGCAGCGACGACCGGGTAACGCCATTGGGGAAATAGCGCTCGGCAAAAGGCTTTGACGCGACAAACAGATAGTCGAGCGCGCCCAGTTTGTCCACCAGGCAACTGGGCAGCGCCTGATGCTGAATACTCACCGCGCCCACCACCTCGCCGCGACGCAGACGTTCTTGCGTGCGCGTTTCATCTTCCACCTGTAAATTGAGACGGATAGGGGAGTCCGCCAGCACCGGTGCCAGCGCCGGAAGCAGCCAGGTCGCCAGACTGTCGGCGTTAACCGCCAGCGACAGCAGCAGCGGCGTAGAGCCGGTTTGTTCATCGCCCAGCCACTCTTCTTCCAGCAGTTCAACCTGACGCAGCAGAGCCAGTAATTTTTGCCCTTGCTCCGTGGGGCGAGGAGGAACGGTACGCACCAACAAAGGTTGTCCGAACATATTCTCAAGCTGTTTTATGCGCTGTGAGACGGCGGATTGTGTGATGCACAGCTTCTGGGCGGCGCGCTCGAATCCTCGTTCACGTATAACGGCATCCAGCGCCTGTAGTGTTCTGTAGTCCGGACGTTTCATTGTTGTGTCATGCTCCTGTTATTTTTTTCCGCACTATGACATAAATTTGCTGTCGGTACAGATGAAATCCGTAGCCTGTGTACGGACACGGAGATTTTTCCCGACAATGTTCTATAATGCGGCTGTATTTTCACACCACAGGCGAAACGATCTATGACGCAGGATGAACTGAAAAAAGCGGTAGGATGGGCGGCACTTCAGTATGTACAGCCCGGCACCATTGTGGGAGTTGGTACAGGCTCAACGGCCGCACACTTTATTGATGCGCTGGGCACAATGAAAGGCCAGATTGAAGGCGCGGTCTCCAGCTCGGACGCCTCGACTGAAAAACTCAAAGGCCTCGGTATTCATGTGTTTGATCTCAACGAAGTGGATAGTCTGGGCATCTATGTCGACGGCGCGGATGAAATCAACGGTCATATGCAGATGATCAAAGGCGGCGGCGCGGCATTAACCCGTGAGAAAATTATTGCTTCCGTGGCGGAGAAATTTATCTGTATTGCGGATGCCTCTAAACAGGTGGATATTCTTGGCAAATTCCCGTTGCCGGTCGAAGTGATTCCGATGGCGCGCAGCGCGGTCGCTCGTCAACTGGTGAAGCTGGGCGGGCGTCCGGAGTACCGTCAGAACGTGGTCACGGATAACGGCAACGTGATTCTGGATGTTTATGGGATGGAAATCCTTGATCCCATCGCGCTGGAAAACGCCATTAACGCGATTCCGGGCGTCGTGACCGTAGGGTTGTTCGCCAACCGTGGCGCCGATGTCGCACTGATCGGCACGCCGGACGGGGTGAAAACCATCGTAAAATGATCCCGCCAGGCGTATTTCCTGCCGCGTAAAAAATTCGGTCAGGGCAAATTTGGTGACATGTATCACGTTTAATCGTTTGCCCTGCCGATCCCTCCAAAGAAAAAGTTATTCCCGGTATTTTCATCTGCTATTTCCCGTTGTATGCGATTCCTTCACGACGCTGGCGTAAACGTTCATATTGCCGTGAAAATTTTTTTTGATATGTTGAAGGACGGATGCAAATCCACACACAACATCAGATGGCAAAAAAAGACAGGATCGGGGAAATGGCAAAGGTATCGCTGGAGAAAGATAAAATTAAATTTCTGCTGGTTGAAGGGGTGCATCAAAAGGCGCTGGAAAGCCTTCGTGCGGCAGGTTACACCAACATTGAATATCACAAGGGCGCGCTGGACGCTGAACAGTTGAAAGCGTCCATCCGCGATGCCCACTTCATCGGTCTGCGATCCCGTACTCATCTGACAGAAGAAGTGATTAACGCCGCAGAGAAGCTGGTGGCGATTGGCTGTTTTTGCATCGGCACCAACCAGGTGAATTTAAATGCGGCGGCAAAACGCGGTATTCCGGTCTTTAACGCGCCATTCTCGAATACCCGTTCCGTGGCGGAGCTGGTGATTGGCGAGCTGTTGCTGCTGCTGCGCGGCGTGCCGGAAGCGAACGCCAAAGCGCACCGCGGCGTATGGAATAAACTGGCGGCGGGATCGTTCGAAGCGCGCGGTAAAAAGCTTGGCATTATCGGTTACGGCCATATCGGAACGCAGTTGGGCATTCTGGCGGAATCGCTGGGGATGCATGTCTATTTCTATGATATTGAAAATAAACTGCCGCTCGGTAATGCAACTCAGGTGCAGCACCTGTCTGAATTGCTGAATATGAGCGATGTGGTCAGTCTGCACGTACCTGAAAACGCCTCCACCAAAAACATGATGGGCGCAAAAGAGATTGCCCTGATGAAGCCGGGTTCGCTGCTGATTAACGCCGCGCGCGGTACGGTGGTGGATATCCCGGCTTTGTGCGACGCGCTGGCGACGAAACATCTGGCGGGGGCGGCTATCGATGTCTTCCCGACGGAACCGGCCACTAATAGCGATCCGTTTACCTCTCCGCTGTGCGAATTCGATAACGTGATCCTGACGCCGCATATCGGCGGCTCGACGCAGGAGGCGCAAGAAAACATCGGTCTGGAAGTCGCAGGAAAACTGATTAAGTACTCGGATAACGGCTCGACGCTGTCCGCCGTGAACTTCCCGGAAGTGTCGCTGCCGCTGCACGGCGGTCGTCGCCTGATGCACATCCACGAAAACCGCCCGGGCGTATTGACCGCGCTTAACCAGATCTTTGCCGAGCAGGGCGTTAACATTGCCGCGCAGTATCTGCAAACCTCCGCCCGAATGGGGTATGTGGTAATTGATATAGAAGCCGATGGCGATGTGGCGGAGAAAGCGCTGCTGGCGATGAAGGCGATTCCGGGCACCATTCGCGCCCGTCTGCTGTACTAATTTCCTCTAAATGGGCAGGAGATGACCTGCCCATCCTTTCTCTGGTTTCCCTGCCTCAACATCTCTTCGTGTAACGCATACATTCTGTTTTCGAGCCTTGCCGCAATTGGTAATTAAAGGCAGCGTTGCGTGTTGTACAGCAATAAAAGGAATTTACGATAAGGGCTCAGCATAGCGCTGAAACGGGAAAGCCCCTGGCGAAGCAGGGGCTCTAAAAAGGAAAGGGACGATGATGAGATACGTCATCATGCTGCTGATCCTGTTAATCATCGCTACGCCAGCATATTAACAGAGAGTACGCAGGAGGGAGGTTCGCCTCCCTCGCCCTTCACCGAGAAATTTAGGTCAAAAAAACGACGCTGTCAATCGACAAAACACGGCTACCACTCCCAAATTTTTGACGGCGTCACCACCGCAGGCAGCGGGATATCCCACTCTTCAACCGGCAGCTTTTCTACTAACTGGCAATCATGCGCGTAGCCCACGGGCTGGATCTTATGCTGCTGCCAGTTTTGCAACGTACGGTCATAAAATCCGCCGCCCATGCCTAAACGCTGCCCGTCTTCGTCAAACGCGACTAACGGCGTTACCAGCACATCCAGCTTTGCCAGCGGCAATACGTCGCGGACATCAAGCCGTGGCTCCTGGATCTTTAAGCGGTTGGTCACCAGCGCACTCTGCGGATGATAGTGCAGGAACAGGAGGTTGCCAGGGCTGAAGGGATGAAGAACCGGAAGGTAGACGCGCTTGCCCGCTTGCCATAGCTGTTCTATCAGCGGCTGGGTGTCGAGTTCGCCATCAAAGGAGAGAAACACGGCGACAGTGTGCGCCATCACGACGGGAGGAAAGCTGAGCATTCGGGCGGCGGCCTGTTGACCAAAGCGGCGTTGCTGCTCTGGCGTTAGCGCACGGCGACGTTGCCGAATCATTCGGCGGATTTCTTGTCGTGATAAAGAGAGTTCGGGAAGTTGCGTCATGGCTGTTGCCAGTCAGAAGGGGAATCTCCGAGATGCCGCCGCAGGCTGTAACCCTTGAACCCTTGGTTCAAGGTGAATGTGTCGTCACAGTTTTAAGGCTTCTCGGACGAACCGAGCATGCTCACCAACCGCGGAGCGCCACATTCTTGTGGTATGAAATATCGGCTCAGGGGACTGGCCCGCTTGCAAACATCTCAGAGAAATTCTGTTTTCACAATCACTTTACCATAGTAAAGCGAAAAGTGTTATTCAAAGTTTTGGCCCGTTTTTTCGGTTATGCGACCTTGATCAAGCAACGCCTGTTCGATGGTCTGTTGTAGCATCCGAATACGTTGTTCCATGCTCGCCGCGTAATCGCGGGTCTTCGCTTTTTCCTGAGTTAACTCATAGCTGATATTCAATGCGGCAATGAAAACCAACTGCTCAGTATTTGTGACTCTAGTGCGAACTTTCAGATCTTGCAACCGCTGATTCAGATCGTCCGCAGCCTGATTCAACGCATCCCTTTGGTCAGGCGGGCAATTCACTCGCAGTGAACGGCCAAATATTTGGATATCGACGGGTTGTGCAGACATGCCACCTTCCTGCTGATTGACTGCGCTGCCTTCGTCTCCAGACCCAGGGTCCGCGAAGGGGCGACACTATAGCTACCCTGGTGTGAAGATACAAGCCCTATTCTGGTTCACCAGGGTCCAAAGTGGTAGCATATCATGAATATCCTCCCTTTGATGACGAATGCTTATGTCTATACAGAACGAAATGCCTGGTTACAACGAAATGAACCGGTTTTTGAATCAACAAGGGGCCGGTCTGACCCCGGCTGAAATGCATGGTTTAATCAGCGGGATGATTTGCGGCGGCAACAACGACAGCTCATGGCAGCCGCTGCTTCACGACCTGACGAACGAAGGTCTGGCCTTCGGGCATGAGCTTGCTCAGGCGCTGCGCAAAATGCACGCGGCGACCAGCGACGCGCTGGAAGACGACGGCTTTCTTTTTCAGCTTTATCTGCCTGAAGGCGACGATGTCAGCGTATTCGATCGCGCAGATGCATTAGCCGGGTGGGTTAACCACTTTTTGCTTGGCCTCGGCGTAACGCAGCCTAAACTTGATAAAGTCACCGGCGAAACGGGTGAAGCGATTGACGACCTGCGTAATATTGCGCAGCTTGGTTATGATGAGAGCGAAGATCAGGAAGAGCTGGAGATGTCGCTCGAAGAGATCATCGAATATGTCCGTGTTGCGGCGCTGTTATGTCATGACACTTTCACGCGCCAACAGCCGACCGCGCCGGAAGTGCGTAAACCGACGCTACACTAAGAAAAAACGAAATGGAGGCCATGTCATGACTCAGCAGGAATACCAACGCCGTCGCCAGGCATTACTGGCACAAATGCAGCCCGGCAGCGCCGCGCTGATCTTTGCCGCGCCGGAGGCGACGCGCAGCGCAGACAGTGAATATCCGTATCGCCAGAGTAGCGACTTCTGGTATTTCACCGGTTTTAACGAACCGGAAGCCGTGCTGGTACTGATTAAGAGTGATGACACCCACAACCACAGCGTTTTGTTCAACCGCGTTCGCGACCTGACGGCGGAAATCTGGTTTGGTCGCCGTTTAGGACAGGATGCCGCGCCGGAAAAACTGGGCGTTGACCGGGCGCTGGCGTTTAGCGAAATCAACCAGCAACTCTTTCAGTTGCTTAATGGTCTGGATGT
Organism: Salmonella sp. 741265055_HSA; assembly: GCF_046569525.1. NCBI lineage: Bacteria > Pseudomonadati > Pseudomonadota > Gammaproteobacteria > Enterobacterales > Enterobacteriaceae > Salmonella > Salmonella sp. 741265055_HSA. The sequence continues at coordinate 47,952 of NZ_JBKFSQ010000026.1, forward strand.
GGTGTACCACGCGCAGGGCGAATATGCGTATGCCGACGAGATTGTTCTGGCTGCGCTGGAGAAGCTGCGTAAAGGCTCCCGCCAGAATCTGACCGCGCCGGCCACCATGACTGACTGGCGACCGATCGTCCATGAGATGCGCCTGTTCAAATCGCCGGAAGAGATTGCTGTCCTGCGCCGCGCCGGGGAAATTAGCGCGCTGGCGCATATCCGCGCGATGGAAAAATGCCGTCCGGGGATGTTTGAGTATCAGCTGGAAGGTGAAATTCACCACGAATTTAATCGCCACGGCGCGCGCTATCCCTCCTATAACACCATTGTCGGCAGCGGCGAAAATGGCTGTATCCTGCATTACACTGAAAACGAAAGTGAAATGCGCGACGGCGATTTAGTGCTTATCGACGCAGGCTGTGAATATAAAGGTTACGCGGGCGATATCACGCGTACTTTCCCGGTGAACGGGAAATTCACGCCAGCTCAGCGTGAAATTTATGACATCGTTCTGGAATCGCTGGAGACCAGCCTGCGACTGTTCCGTCCTGGCACCTCTATTCAGGAGGTGACCGGCGAAGTCGTGCGCATCATGATAACCGGGCTGGTGAAGCTGGGGATTTTGCAAGGAGAGGTTGATCAACTGATTGCCGAAAATGCGCATCGTCCTTTCTTTATGCATGGCTTGAGCCACTGGCTGGGGCTGGATGTTCATGATGTCGGCGTTTATGGGCCGGATCGCTCCCGCATCCTGGAGCCGGGCATGGTGCTGACCGTAGAGCCAGGCCTCTATATCGCGCCGGATGCCGACGTGCCGGAAGCGTATCGCGGCATTGGCGTTCGAATTGAAGATGACATTGTCATTACCGAAATCGGTAATGACAACCTGACCGCTGGCGTTGTGAAGAAGGCGGATGACATTGAGGCATTAATGGCGGCGGCGCGGCAGCAATGAGCGTCATTATCGTTGGCGGCGGCATGGCAGGCGCGACGCTGGCGCTGGCCATCTCTCAATTCAGTCATGGGACGTTGCCGGTACATCTGATTGAAGCGAAAGCGTCTGAAGCCGACGGTCATCCCGGCTTTGACGCCAGAGCGATTGCGCTGGCGGCGGGCACTTGCCAGCAACTGGCGCGAATTGGCGTTTGGCAGACGATTTCCGATTGCGCAACGGCAATCAACACCGTACACGTCAGCGATCGCGGTCATGCCGGATTTGTGACTCTCGACGCGCAGGATTACAGCCTGGCAGCGTTGGGTCACGTTGCGGAGCTGCATGATATCGGGCTGCGTCTGTTTGCGCTCTTGCGTAAAGCGCCGGGCGTTACGCTGCATTGCCCGGAGCGCGTAGCCAGCGTGTCGCGTACCCAGCAGCAGGTTAACGTCACTCTGGAAAACGGCAATGTGATAGCTGGCAGCGTTCTGGTGGCGGCTGACGGTACCCACTCCGCGCTGGCGTCAGCCTGCGGCGTTGACTGGCATCAGGAGCCTTACGAACAGTTAGCGGTGATAGCGAATGTCGCGACCGCTATCCCGCATCAGGGACGCGCCTTTGAACGTTTTACCCCCAATGGCCCGCTGGCGATGTTGCCGATGTCGCATGGCCGATGTTCGCTGGTTTGGTGTCACCCGCTCGACCAGCGCGATGAGGTGCTGAGCTGGTCCGACGCGCAGTTCTGTCACGCATTGCAGGCCGCGTTCGGCTGGCGGCTGGGGCGAATTACTCAGGCGGGGAAGCGCAGCGCGTATCCGCTTGCCCTTACTACGGCGGCAAAAGTGTTTACTCACCGGACTGTCGTGGTCGGCAATGCGGCGCAGACGTTGCATCCTATCGCCGGACAAGGGTTTAATCTCGGTCTGCGCGATGTCATGAGCCTGGCGGAAACGCTGGTCACAGCACAGGACGCGGGCGAGGATATTGGCGCCTGGCACGTGTTATCGCGCTATCAGCAGCGTCGTCAGGTTGACCGGGATACGACGATTGGCGTAACGAACGGTCTGGTCCATCTGTTTGCAAATCGTTGGGCGCCGCTGGTTATTGGGCGCAATATCGGTTTAATGGCGATGGAATTATTACCACCTGCGCGCGATGCGCTGGCACAGCGGACCTTAGGTTGGGTTGCGCGTTAAGCCGATCTGTAGGCCGGATAAGGCGTTTACGCCGCCATCCGGCATCGTGTTCGTAAAAATACCGGATGGCAGCTTCGCCTTATCCGGCCTACGGTTTTGATTGTTCCGGTTTCCAGGAGTAAATAGTGCAAAGTGTTGATGTAGCAATAGTTGGCGGAGGCATGGTGGGACTGGCTGTCGCCTGCGGCTTGCAGGGGAGCGGCTTGCGCGTTGCGGTACTGGATCACGTTGTCCCCCAGCCGTTGGCGAACGATGCGCCGCCTCAGCTTCGGGTGTCGGCGATTAATGCCGCCAGCGAAAAACTGCTTACCCGTCTTGGCGTATGGTCAAACATTGTGGCGCGACGGGCAAGTTGCTACCACGGTATGGAAGTCTGGGATAAAGACAGCTTTGGCCGTATTACGTTTGATGACGCAAGCATGGGATATAGCCATCTGGGGCATATTGTTGAAAACAGCGTCATTCACTACGCACTGTGGCAAAAAGCACAGCAAGCGGCGGATATCACCTTAATGGCGCCAGCGGAGTTAAAGCAGGTCGCCTGGGGGGAGAACGACGCCTTCCTGACGTTAAAAGACGGCGCGATGTTAACCGCGCGTCTGGTGATTGCCGCGGATGGTGCCAACTCCTGGCTGCGTAACAAAGCGGATATCCCCTTAACCTTCTGGGACTACCGTCACCATGCGCTGGTAGCGACTATCCGCACCGAAGAGCCGCACGGCGCGGTTGCTCGTCAGGTGTTTCATGGTGAAGGTATTCTGGCGTTTTTGCCGTTAAGCGATCCGCATCTGTGTTCCATTGTCTGGTCGCTTTCTCCGCAGGATGCGGAGCGTATGCAACAGAGCGGCGGCGAGGCGTTTAACCAGGCGTTGACTATCGCCTTCGATAATCGGCTGGGCTTATGCCGCCTGGAAAGCGAACGGCAGGTTTTTCCGCTGACGGGCCGCTATGCTCGCCAGTTTGCCGCGCATCGTCTGGCGTTGGTCGGCGATGCCGCGCACACCATCCATCCGCTGGCAGGGCAAGGCGTCAACCTCGGCTTTATGGACGCGGCCGAACTGGTGGACGATCTGCGCCGGCTTCAGCGCCAGGGCAAAGACATTGGTCAACATCTTTATCTTCGTCGTTATGAGCGTAGCCGTAAACATAGCGCGGCGATGATGCTTGCCGGGATGCAAGGGTTTCGTGACCTGTTTGCCGGCGAAAACCCGGCAAAAAAATTGCTGCGCGACATCGGACTGAAACTGGCGGACACGCTCCCTGGCGTCAAACCCCAACTGCTTCGCCAGGCGATGGGGCTAAACGACCTTCCGCAATGGCTTCGTTAAGCGTCTGACTGCACGCCGGCAAGAGTTTGAAACCCGTCACACTTTGCTTTCCCGGCTATCGCGCCGGGGGGCCTTCCTCGTTTGAAATAATCTAATTTCACCGCTTATTTCGCATTATATTTTCTAATGCCACTATTTTTGGCGAACGCGATTTTCGACATTTTTTCCGCATTTAATATTAATTTATGTTGTGGTAAATCGTATCAGCTTCCTTTTTATGGCGGTTATTTAGCGTAATAGTGGTTTTTTGTGCTGATGAGATTTTAGCGTTTTTTAGTCATAAGCTAATGTGATGGTAAATTCAACCTTATGGTTTAGCGCCTGGTTCGGTGGTAAGTTCAGGAGCAAGAGAACGTTTGCGTCGGCGCAGGAAAAAGGGCGTCGATGCCAGGTTTCGTGGCGAAGATTTCCCATGAAAATGGTTGTTAGCCCCCGCTAATTCAACGAGGAAAAGATGGCCCAACAGACGCCTTTGTACGAACAACACACGCTATGCGGCGCCCGCATGGTCGATTTTCATGGCTGGATGATGCCCCTGCATTACGGCTCTCAGCTTGATGAACACCACGCTGTGCGCACCGATGCCGGGATGTTTGATGTATCGCATATGACCATTGTCGATCTTCATGGCAGCCGCACCCGGGAGTTCTTGCGTTATCTGCTGGCAAACGACGTCGCGAAGCTAACGAAGACGGGTAAAGCCCTCTACTCCGGTATGCTTAACGCATCGGGCGGCGTGATTGATGACCTTATCGTCTACTACTTCACTGAAGATTTCTTCCGTCTCGTTGTTAACTCCGCCACCCGCGAAAAAGACCTCTCCTGGATTACCCAACACGCTGAACCTTATGCCATCGACATCACCGTTCGTAACGACCTGTCGCTGATTGCGGTACAGGGGCCGAATGCGCAGGAAAAAGCAGCAACGCTGTTTACTGACGAACAGCGCCATGCAGTAGAAGGTATGAAGCCGTTCTTCGGCGTTCAGGCGGGTGATCTGTTTATCGCCACCACCGGTTATACCGGCGAAGCGGGCTATGAAATCGCCATGCCGAATGAAAAAGCGGCGGATTTCTGGCGTGCGCTGGTGGAGGCGGGCGTGAAGCCGTGCGGTCTTGGCGCGCGCGACACGCTGCGTCTGGAAGCAGGCATGAACCTGTACGGTCAGGAGATGGATGAAGGTATCTCTCCGCTGGCGGCCAATATGGGATGGACTATCGCCTGGGAACCTGCTGACCGCGACTTTATTGGCCGTGAGGCGCTGGAGATGCAGCGTGAAAAAGGCCATGAGCAGCTTGTCGGTCTGGTGATGACCGAGAAAGGCGTATTGCGTAATGAACTGCCGGTGCGTTTTACCGATGCGCAGGGCAATCAGCAAGAAGGCATTATCACCAGCGGGACGTTTTCCCCAACGTTGGGCTATAGCATTGCGCTGGCGCGCGTTCCGGCGGGCATCGGCGAGACGGCGATTGTACAAATTCGTAACCGTGAAATGCCGGTAAAAGTGACTAAACCTGTTTTTGTGCGTAACGGCAAAGCCGTCGCGTGATTCATCCTTTTTTGGAGATTAATTGATGAGCAACGTACCCGCAGAACTGAAATACAGCAAAGAACACGAATGGCTGCGTAAAGAAGCGGATGGCACTTACACCGTTGGCATTACTGAACACGCTCAGGAGCTGTTGGGCGATATGGTTTTTGTTGATCTGCCGGAAGTCGGCGCGACCGTAAGCGCGGGCGACGACTGCGCCGTGGCGGAGTCCGTAAAAGCGGCGTCCGACATTTATGCGCCGGTAAGCGGCGAGATCGTGGCGGTAAACGATGCGCTGAGCGACTCCCCGGAGCTGGTGAACAGCGAACCGTATGCCGGTGGCTGGATCTTTAAAATCAAAGCCAGCGATGAAAGCGAACTTGAATCGCTGCTGGATGCCACTGCGTATGAAGCATTGTTAGAAGACGAATAATGTTGTGCCGGATGGCGCTAATGCTTATCCGGCCTACTCACTGCAACGCGAATGATTTTGCGTATTCGTTTTCGCACGCGTAGGCCCGGTAAGCGTCAGCGCCACCGGGCAACTGAGTTAGAGACAATCACGATTCACTGCACGTTTCAGGAACCATCGCCCATGACACAGACGTTAAGCCAGCTTGAAAACCGCGGCGCTTTCATTGAACGCCACATCGGACCGGACGCCGCACAGCAGCAAGAGATGCTGAATGCGGTTGGCGCCGAGTCGTTAAACGCGCTGACAGCTCAGATTGTGCCGAAAGACATTCAGCTCGCGACTCCGCCGCAGGTTGGCGAGGCGGCAACCGAATATGCCGCACTGGCGGAATTAAAAGCCATCGCCGGGCGTAACAAGCGCTTCACGTCCTACATTGGCATGGGCTACACCGCCGTGCAGCTACCGCCGGTTATCCTGCGCAACATGCTGGAAAATCCAGGCTGGTATACCGCCTACACTCCTTATCAGCCGGAAGTCTCTCAGGGGCGTCTGGAAGCGCTGCTCAACTTCCAACAGGTGACGCTGGATCTGACCGGACTGGACATGGCTTCCGCCTCTCTGTTGGATGAAGCGACCGCCGCCGCTGAAGCGATGGCGATGGCAAAGCGCGTCAGCAAACTGAAAAATGCCAACCGTTTCTTTGTCGCCTCTGATGTTCATCCGCAAACACTGGACGTCGTGCGTACTCGCGCCGAAACCTTTGGTTTTGACGTCATTGTGGATGACGCGGCGAAAGCACTGGATCACCAGGATGTGTTTGGCGTGCTGTTACAACAGGTAGGTACCACGGGCGAAATTCACGATTACAGCGCGCTGATTAGCGAACTCAAAGCCCGTAAAGTGATTGTCAGCGTCGCCGCCGACTTTATGGCGCTGGTGCTGCTGACGGCTCCGGGCAAACAGGGCGCGGACATTGTTTTCGGCTCTGCGCAACGCTTCGGCGTACCGATGGGGTACGGTGGCCCGCACGCGGCGTTCTTTGCCGCCAAAGACGAATTTAAACGCTCTATGCCAGGCCGTATTATCGGCGTCTCAAAAGATGCGGCGGGCAATACCGCACTGCGCATGGCGATGCAGACTCGCGAGCAGCATATCCGTCGTGAGAAAGCGAACTCCAATATTTGTACCTCGCAGGTACTGCTGGCTAACATCGCCAGTCTGTATGCCGTTTATCATGGTCCGGTTGGCCTGAAACGCATCGCTAATCGTATCCACCGCCTGACTGATATTCTGGCGGCCGGTCTGCAACAGAAAGGTCTGAAGCTGCGTCATGCGCATTACTTTGACACGCTGTGTGTTGAAGTGGCTGATAAAGCTGCGGTACTGGCGCGTGCGGAAGCGGCAGAGATCAACCTGCGCAGCGATATTCATAACGCGGTTGGTATTACGCTCGATGAAACCACCACCCGTGAGAATGTGGCACAGTTGTTCAATGTTTTGCTGGGCGACAGTCACGGTCTGAACATTGAAACACTGGATAAGGACGTGGCGCTTGATAGCCGCTCCATTCAGCAAAGTATGCTGCGCGACGATGCGATTCTGACGCATCCGGTATTTAACCGTTACCACAGCGAAACCGAGATGATGCGCTATATGCACTCGCTGGAGCGTAAAGATCTGGCGCTGAACCAGGCGATGATCCCGCTGGGTTCCTGCACCATGAAGCTGAACGCCGCTGCCGAGATGATTCCTATCACCTGGCCGGAATTCGCTGAACTGCATCCGTTCTGCCCGCCGGAGCAGGCGGAAGGATATCATCAGATGATTAGCCAGCTTTCTGACTGGCTGGTGAAACTCACCGGGTACGACGCCGTCTGTATGCAGCCTAACTCCGGCGCACAGGGGGAATACGCGGGGCTGCTGGCGATTCGTCACTATCACGAAAGCCGCAACGAAGGGCATCGCGATATCTGCCTGATCCCGGCCTCTGCTCACGGCACTAACCCTGCTTCTGCACATATGGCGGGAATGCAGGTGGTGGTGGTCGCCTGTGATAAGAACGGCAACATCGACCTGGACGATCTGCGGGCAAAAGCAGAACAATATGCTGCGAACCTTTCTTGCATCATGGTGACCTATCCGTCTACGCACGGCGTCTATGAAGAAACGATCCGTGACGTGTGTGACATCGTTCATCATTTCGGTGGTCAGGTTTACCTTGACGGCGCGAACATGAACGCCCAGGTCGGCATCACCTCACCGGGCTTTATTGGCGCGGACGTTTCGCATCTTAACCTGCATAAAACTTTCTGCATTCCGCACGGCGGCGGTGGCCCAGGCATGGGACCGATCGGCGTGAAAGCGCATCTGGCACCATTCGTACCGGGTCATAGCGTGGTGCAAATTGAAGGGATGCTCACCCGTCAGGGCGCGGTGTCTGCGGCGCCGTTCGGCAGCGCCTCCATTTTGCCGATTAGTTGGATGTACATCCGCATGATGGGCGCAGAAGGCCTGAAGCAGGCAAGTCAGGTCGCGATTCTTAACGCTAACTACATTGCCAGCCGTCTGAAAGACGCGTACCCGGTACTGTATACCGGTCGCGATGGCCGAGTGGCGCACGAATGTATTCTTGATATTCGCCCATTGAAAGAAGAAACCGGCATCAGCGAGCTGGATATTGCCAAGCGTCTGATCGACTATGGTTTCCATGCGCCGACGATGTCGTTCCCGGTCGCGGGCACGCTGATGGTAGAGCCGACGGAATCTGAAGGTAAGGCCGAGCTGGATCGCTTTATCAATGCGATGCTGGCGATTCGCGCGGAAATCGATCGCGTGAAAGCCGGTGAGTGGCCGCTGGAAGATAACCCGCTGGTGAACTCGCCGCACACCCAGAATGAGCTGGTAAGCGAGTGGAATCACGGTTATAGCCGCGAAATCGCTGTCTTCCCGGCAGGTGTGGCGAACAAATACTGGCCGACGGTGAAACGTCTGGATGATGTTTATGGCGACCGTAACCTGTTCTGCTCCTGCGTACCGATGAGCGACTACCAGTAATTCGGCATTAACAATCTGTAGGCCGGGTAAGGCGCAGCCGCCACCCGGCCATATTTACTACAGATTCTCGCCGTTGCTGGCGATCACCTCTTTGTACCAGTTGAAGCTTTTCTTACGCGAACGCGACATATCGCCCGTACCGTCATCGTGCTTGTTCACGTAGATGAAGCCGTAGCGCTTGCTGTACTGACCGGTGGTAAACGAGACGCAGTCGATGCAGCCCCACGGCGTGTAGCCCATGAGATCTACGCCATCCCAGGTCACTGCTTTCATCATCTCTTCAATATGGGCGCGTAGGTAGTCAATGCGATAGTCGTCGTTGATGCTGCCATCGTCTTCTACTTTGTCGTAAGCACCAAAACCGTTTTCGACAATAAACAGCGGCTTTTGATAGCGTTCGTACAGTTCACACAATGAATAACGCAGGCCCACCGGGTCAATCTGCCAGCCCCAGTCAGATGCTTTAACATAGGGGTTCGGTACGCTGCCTTCAAAACCGGAAATCGCATCGCCGCTACCGCCTTCGGCTTTGACCGCGTTGGTCATGTAATAACTGAAACCAAGATAATCGCAGGTGCCTTCGCGCAGCACTTCAAGATCGCCATCTTCCATTTTGATGTTAAATCCGCGGCGCTCCCACTCGTTCAACACATAAGACGGGTAATAGCCGCGTAGCTGGACGTCGGTAAAGACATAGCGTTCACGCATCGATTCCTGAGCAAACATCATATCTTCTGGTTTGCAGGAGAAGGGATACAGCGCGACCATCGCCAGCATACAGCCCACTTTCATCTGCGGGTTAATGCGACGTGCCGCTTTTACCGCCAGCGCGCTGGCGACAAACTGATGATGTAAGACCTGATACATGGTTTCTTCTGGATTCTCATGCTCGGTATACACCACGCCGGAACAGCAGTAGCCAAACAGCGGCGCGCGCCAGTTTCGCTGGTTGTTAATTTCGTTGAAGGTCATCCAGTATTTGACCTTATGTTTGTAGCGTTCAAACACGACTTCAGCAAAACGGACAAAGAAATCAACGACCTTACGATTGGTCCAGCCGCCGTAGTGCTGTACCAGATGTAATGGCATTTCAAAGTGGGAAAGGGTGATGACCGGTTCGATGTTGTATTTGAGCAATTCATCAAACATGTCGTCGTAGAATTTCAGACCGGCCTCGTTTGGCTGGGATTCGTCGCCATTCGGGAAGATACGCGTCCAGGCAATAGAGGTACGGAAGCATTTGAACCCCATTTCGGCGAAAAGACGGATGTCTTCTTTGTAATGTCCGTAAAAATCCACCGCTTCGTGGTTCGGATAGTATTTGCCAGCAACGACATCCTGGGTGATTTCGCGTGGCACGCCGTGTGCGCCGCCGGTTAGCACGTCGCAGATGCTGGGGCCTTTACCGCCTTTATTCCAGCCGCCTTCAACCTGGTGGGCGGCAACCGCGCCGCCCCATAAAAAATCTTTTGGCAAGGTGAGTTTTCTCATTGTTGCATAATCTCAATTTATTTAGAGCCTATCTCATTAGGGCTATTTTACTTGCCATTTTGGACCTGGACAGTGCTCAAAATCCTCACGTACTACGTGTACGCTCCGGTTTTTGCGCGCTGTCCGTGTCCAAACTGGCTGCGCCAATAACGCCTGCTGGGATAGGCTCTTAGTCTGTTATCATTCATTCTGCACCAAATGACATGTAAAGCGTACGCAAAATTCCATGGTGCTCGCGTGTCGGGGCAAGAACACATTCAGATCGTAACATCCACTTCAAGGGGCCATATTCAGGGGATAACCACATGCAGCCAAACGACATTACTTTCTTTCAACGTTTCCAGAATGACATTCTGGCAGGGCGTAAAACCATTACTATTCGTGATGCCTCCGAATCCCACTTTAAAGCAGGCGATGTGCTACGCGTGGGGCGGTTCGAAGATGATGGCTATTTTTGCACAATCGAAGTGACAGGAATGTCAACTGTGACGCTGGATACGCTGAACGAAAAACATGCGCAACAGGAAAATATGTCACTTGATGAGCTGAAACGGGTCATTGCCGAAATCTATCCCAACCAGACGCAATTTTATGTGATTGATTTTAAATGCCTTTGATAAATATGAACGCGTGTTAGTTGAGTTATTGTAATTAACTTATTGAATAATAAACAAAATTTAATTTTGCGAATTTATTTTAGCTAACATGTGTTCACTGGAACCATTCTCAGTTACGCTAGAGGCGCAGTTCATCGTTATGAACGTTTCTCCGGAGTAAGTTATGGTGCAAAAACCATTAATGACGCAGGGATATTCGCTGGCTGAGGAAATCGCCAACAGTATTAGCCACGGCATTGGATTGGTATTTGGTATTGTCGGCCTGGTGCTGTTGTTGGTTCAGGCGGTAGAGGCGAATGCGGGTATGACGGCTATCGCCAGCTACAGTTTATATGGCGGGAGCATGATCCTGCTTTTTCTTGCCTCAACGCTTTATCATGCCATTCCTCATCAGCGGGCAAAAATCTGGTTAAAGAAATTTGATCACTGCGCTATCTATCTGCTCATTGCCGGAACCTATACGCCATTTCTGCTGGTAGGTCTGGATTCGCCGCTGGCGCGCGGGCTAATGATTGTGATCTGGAGCCTGGCGCTACTCGGTATCCTCTTTAAGTTGACGATTGCGCACCGATTTAAAGTGCTTTCACTGGTTACGTATCTGGCAATGGGCTGGCTGTCGCTGATAGTGGTTTATCAGTTGGCGATTAAGCTGGCGATAGGCGGCGTGACGCTGCTGACGGTAGGTGGCGTCGTTTACTCTCTGGGCGTAATTTTCTATGTTTGCAAACGCATACCTTATAACCACGCCATCTGGCATGGCTTTGTGCTGGGCGGCAGCGTGTGCCACTTCCTGGCCATCTATTTGTATGTGGGACAGGCGTAACTCCCGGATGCCCGTGCCGGATGGCGGCACTGTCGCATCTTATCCGGCCTACGACAACAGCACGTGCGAGCCTGATGGCGTTGCGCTATCAGGCTATCCGGCTTTTAACGTTATATCACTCTTCCAGCGAGTAGGGCAGCGGGACGATATGCAGGGTGTTGGCATTGTCGCGAACGCGGAAGACGCTTTCGGCTTCTAAATCGTTATTCATGACGGCCTGAACCAGTAACTGACCATCGTCCAACTGCGTCGCCGCCAGAATAGCGCCCGTACGACGCCAGTTCTCGCCCATCTGTAGCTCCAGATCTTCTCCTGCTTCCGGTACCCGGCTGGCTTTGCCCGCCAGCAACCAAAGCGCGCGTTTATTGGCGCCGCGGAATTTTGCCCGTGCGACCATCTCCTGTCCGGTGTAGCAGCCTTTCTTGAAGCTGATGCCGCCCAGCGCCTGTAGGTTAGTCGCCTGGGGGATAAACTGACCGCTGTTCGCCGCGTCAATCACCGGAATGCCTGCTTCAATATCCAATGCCAGCCACTGTTGACTGTTATTCAGTTCGGCTTCGCCATGCAACTTCTCCGTTAACATGTTGACCGTCGCGACATCGGTGACAAGCAGGAATCGTTCCGCAGGATGTTCAAACCATAGCAGCGTGGAGGCGCCGTCTCTGACCACCTGATTTTCACTATCGGGCAGTACGCTAAAGACATTAGCCAGCGCCGCGCGGGCCTGAAAACCTGCCACGCCAAGCAATACGCGTTCGTCATCCGGTGCGATGACCACTTTGGAAAATACGGCGTACTTTTTCAGCTCCGTTAATTGCGCTTCACGCACGCTACGGCGTTCAATCCAGGCGAAACCGTCGCGCTCACGGAACAGGCGCAGAGTGCTCCACATCTTACCTTTAGCATCGCAGTGGGCGGCGAGAAGGTGTTGCTGTTCAGTCATTTGGCTTACGTCAGCGGTGACCTGGCCCTGAATATACTTTTCACTGTCTACGCCGGTAATGGTCGACAGCGCCCAGTCGTCAAGCGCGATCAGCGTCAGCGGCAGGCGGGCTGACGATGAAGGATGACGTGGTGGAAAGGAGATAAAAGCCATAAATAATGTCCTGGTTAGCTGCAACAATAATGGTTAATGGTAAAAGAGCCATCGGTCATTGCAAGTGCTTTAAATAGCCCATTGAGAGCGGATTGATCGTTTTGCGAGGCGGTATCCAAAACGGATGAACATATTGATTCCCAGCCTTTTATTTCGCGATCGCGTTCCAGATTACTGAGATTCCCGTAAAACAACGCCAAAAACACGTTACAATAGCCCGGTACTTCATTTTCGCGAGGCAGGAAGAACATGGATATTCACAATAAAGCACGTATTCACTGGGCATGTCGTCGCGGTATGCGCGAACTTGATATTTCCATCATGCCGTTTTTTGAACATGAGTACGATAGTTTAAGTGATGAAGAAAAGCGTATTTTTGTCCGTTTGTTGCAGAGTGATGACCCGGATTTATTTAACTGGTTAATGAATCACGGTAAACCGGCTGACGCTGAACTGGAACAGATGGTCCGACTCATTCAGACACGGAATCGGGAACGTGGTCCTGTGGCAATCTGATTTACGCGTCTCATGGCGCGCTCAGTGGATCTCATTGCTCATTCATGGGCTGGTTGCCGCGGTGATTTTATTGATGCCCTGGCCGCTGAGTTATACCCCGTTATGGATGATACTACTGTCGCTGGTCGTGTTTGACTGTGTACGTAGCCAGCGCAGGATTAATACCTGCCAGGGAGAGATCAAGCTACTCATGGACGGGCGCTTACGCTGGCAGGGGCAGGACTGGACGCTCTTGCGTCCGCCCTGGTTACTGAAGAGCGGGATGGTGTTGCGTTTACGCGCAGAGTCTGGACGTCATCAGCATTTATGGCTGGCGGCGGATAGCATGGAAGAAGCGGAATGGCGTGAGTTGCGTCGGATACTGTTACAGCAGCCGATATCAGGCCAACACTGACGGAACGGCGCAAACGCGGTTCCGTCGAGAGGGAAATACAGCGAGTAAGGCTTCAGGCGTAGTGTTCGGCCATTTCGCCGAGAATTTGTTCACACCAGGTCTGTATACGCTCATCGCTGAGATCGTACTGGTTCGTTTCATCCAGCGCCAGGCCGACAAACAGTTGCCCATCCGCAATGACCGGTTTATTGCTGGTAAATTCGTAGCCTTCTGTGGGCCAGTAGCCGACAAATTTAACGCCTTTGAGGGCAAGTTTGTCATGCAACATACCCAGCGCATCCAGGAACCACTCACCGTAGCCGAGCTGGTCGCCCATACCGTAAAGCGCAACGATTTTGCCTTCCAGATTGAGATCGTCCAGTTGCTCCCAGACGGCTTCCCAGTCCTCCTGAATTTCGCCAAAATCCCAGGTGGGGATGCCTAAAATGAGCACGTCGTACTGCTCCATTAAGGCGGGGGCGTCATCCTTGAGGTTATGTAATGTCACCAGCTCCGGGCCGAGGATATCGCGAATTTTCTCTGCGGCCATCTCGGTGTAGCACGTGCTGGAACCGTAAAAAAGACCCATGTTCATTACGTTACATCTCGATTCTGCTATAGCGTTGCGGGTAGTGTAACAGAATCACTGCATTCACGGCACAATGAGGCATAATGCACCAAAAGTCAGCGTGAAGTAGGGAGCGCGAATGGAACAGGATTTAGCGCGTATTGAGCAGTTTCTGGATGCCCTGTGGCTGGAACGAAATCTGGCGGAAAATACATTAAGCGCGTATCGTCGCGATTTATCGATGGTCGTTGCGTGGTTGCATCATCGCGGAAAAACGCTTGCGACGGCGCAGGCTGATGATTTACAAACGCTGCTGGCTGAACGGGTGGAGGGCGGATACAAAGCGACCAGCTCCGCACGCCTGTTAAGCGCTATGCGGCGCTTTTTCCAGCATCTGTACCGTGAAAAGTATCGTGAGGATGATCCGAGCGCGCAGTTGGCCTCGCCTAAGCTTCCGCAGCGTTTACCGAAAGACCTTAGCGAGGCGCAGGTTGAGCGGCTCTTGCAGGCGCCGCTTATTGATCAACCTTTGGAGTTGCGCGATAAAGCTATGCTGGAAGTGCTGTATGCCACCGGTTTGCGCGTGTCGGAACTGGTGGGGCTGACAATGAGCGATATCAGTCTGCGGCAGGGCGTGGTGCGGGTTATCGGTAAAGGCAATAAAGAGCGGTTGGTGCCGTTAGGTGAAGAGGCGGTATATTGGCTGGAAACGTATCTGGAGCATGGGCGTCCCTGGTTACTTAATGGCGTATCGATTGACGTATTATTCCCCAGCCAGCGTGCGCAGCAGATGACGCGGCAGACCTTCTGGCACCGTATTAAACATTATGCGGTACTGGCTGGAATCGATAGCGAAAAACTATCGCCGCATGTTTTACGTCACGCTTTCGCCACGCATTTGCTGAATCACGGTGCCGACTTGCGCGTTGTACAAATGCTACTTGGGCATAGCGATCTTTCGACGACACAAATTTATACGCATGTCGCAACGGAGCGTTTGCGTCAACTTCATCAACAGCACCATCCGCGGGCATGAGTGCTGACAGGAAAGGATAGTTTATGAAAAAGCGTTTTATGATGTTCACTTTACTGGCGGCGGCGTTTTCAGGCGTGGCCCATGCGGATGATGCGGCTATCCGTCAGTCGCTGGCTAAGCTGGGCGTTCAGAGTACGGAAATTCAGGCCTCGCCAGTGGCTGGGATGAAAACCGTCCTCACTCACAGCGGCGTACTGTACGTTACTGACGACGGCAAACATATTATTCAAGGGCCGATGTATGACGTGAGCGGCGCGCATCCGGTAAACGTGACGAACAAACTGCTGATGAGCCAGCTAAATGCGCTGGAAAAAGAGATGATCGTCTATAAAGCGCCGGATGAGAAACATGTCATTACTGTTTTTACCGATATCACCTGCGGCTATTGTCATAAGCTACATGAAGAGATGAAAGATTATAACGCGCTGGGGATCACGGTACGTTATCTGGCCTTCCCGCGCCAGGGGCTGGAAAGCCAGGCGGAGCAGGATATGAAATCTATCTGGTGCGCCAAAGACAAAAACAAAGCGTTTGATGACGCCATGGCAGGTAAGGGCGTGAAACCGGCAAGCTGTGACGTGAACATTGCTGATCATTATGCGTTGGGCGTGCAGTTGGGCGTTAGCGGTACGCCAGCCATTGTATTGAGTAACGGCTATGTGGTGCCTGGCTATCAGGGACCGAAAGAGATGAAAGCGTTTCTTGATGAGCATCAAAAACAGACCAGTGGTAAATAATACGCGTGAAACAACAGAGACAACTTCGTCGGCGCGAGGCTGATGAGACGGCGGAACTCCCCGCCGATCTTCCTCCATTACTACGACGTTTATATGCCAGCCGGGGCGTTCGTAGCGCCCGCGAACTGGAGCGCAGCGTGAAAGGAATGCTGCCCTGGCAACAGCTTAGCGGCATAGATAACGCGGTGGAGATCCTCTACAACGCCTTTCGCGAAGGTATCCGCATTATTGTTGTTGGCGATTTTGACGCCGACGGCGCGACCAGTACTGCGCTAAGCGTATTGGGAATGCGTGCATTGGGATGTGACAACATCAGTTATCTGGTGCCTAATCGCTTTGAAGACGGCTACGGTTTAAGCCCGGAAGTGGTCGATCAGGCGAAGGCGCGCGGCGCGCAGCTTATTGTCACCGTAGACAACGGCATCTCATCCCACGCCGGCGTAGCGCATGCAAAGACGTTGGGGATTCCGGTGATCGTGACCGATCACCACCTGCCTGGCGACACGTTGCCGGAGGCCGAAGCGATTATTAATCCCAATCTGCGCGACTGCGAATTCCCGTCTAAGTCGCTGGCGGGCGTCGGCGTGGCGTTTTATCTGATGCTGGCGTTGCGAACATTTTTGCGCGACAAAGGATGGTTCGACGAGCGCAACATCGCGCCGCCGAATCTGGCGGAGCTGCTGGATTTAGTGGCGTTGGGAACGGTAGCAGACGTTGTGCCGCTGGACGCTAACAACCGTATTCTGACCTGGCAAGGGCTAAGCCGTATTCGTGCCGGGAAATGCCGCCCGGGAATTAAAGCGTTGCTGGAGATATCGAATCGCGATCCGCAGCAGCTTGCCGCCAGTGATTTAGGCTTCGCGTTGGGGCCTCGCCTGAATGCCGCCGGCAGGCTGGATGATATGTCCGTTGGCGTGGCGTTACTGTTGTGCGACAACCTCGGCGAAGCGCGTGTTCTGGCCAGCGAGCTGGATGCGCTTAACCAGACGCGCAAAGAAATAGAGCAGGGGATGCAGGCGGAAGCGCTTATCCTGTGCGAAAAGCTTGAGCGCAGTAGTGAAACGCTTCCGGGCGGTCTGGCGATGTATCATCCTGAATGGCATCAGGGCGTGGTCGGAATTCTGGCGTCGCGCATTAAAGAGCGTTTTCACCGCCCGGTGATCGCCTTTGCACCTGCGGGCGACGGCACGCTAAAAGGCTCAGGCCGTTCGATTCAGGGGTTGCATATGCGCGATGCGCTGGAAAGGCTGGATACCCTTTACCCTGATCTGATGATCAAGTTCGGCGGTCATGCGATGGCGGCGGGATTGTCGCTGGAAGAGCATAAATTCGAGCAGTTTCAGCAACGTTTTGGCGAGCTGGTGACGGAATGGCTCGATCCTGCCCTGTTGCAAGGCGAGGTGATCTCCGATGGTCCATTAAGTGCGGCGGAGATGTCTATGGAAGTGGCGCAACTGTTGCGAGATGCCGGACCGTGGGGGCAAATGTTCCCGGAACCGTTATTCGATGGTCGTTTCCGTCTGCTACAGCAGCGTCTGGTGGGCGAGCGTCACCTCAAGGTGATGGTGGAGCCTGTCGGCGGCGGACCGCTGTTGGATGGCATCGCATTTAATATTGATACGACCTGTTGGCCGGATAACGGCGTGCGGGAGGTAGAACTGGCTTATAAACTGGACATTAACGAGTTTCGCGGCAACCGTAGTTTACAGATTATTATCGATGATATTTGGCCGCTATGATCGGGGCGATTTAACAACACTTTCGCTGTAATTAAGGGGCGAAATCCGCTAATATTTCGCCCTTATAACCGCATTTTGCCAAGTCAAATAAAAGAAATCAGACCATGTTTGAAATTAACCCGGTGAATAACCGCATTCAGGACCTCACGGAACGCACCAACGTTCTTAGGGGGTATCTTTGACTACGATGCTAAGAAAGAGCGTCTGGAAGAAGTAAACGCCGAGCTGGAACAGCCGGATGTCTGGAACGAACCTGAGCGCGCGCAGGCGCTGGGAAAAGAGCGTTCATCGCTCGAAGCGATCGTCGATACGCTTGATCAAATGACTCAGGGGCTGGACGACGTTTCCGGGCTGCTGGAACTGGCGGTAGAAGCTGACGACGAAGAGACGTTTAACGAAGCCGTCGCGGAACTGAATACGCTGGAAGAGAAACTGGCGCAGTTGGAATTCCGCCGGATGTTTTCCGGCGAGTACGATAGCGCCGATTGCTATCTCGATATTCAGGCCGGTTCTGGTGGTACTGAAGCGCAGGATTGGGCCAGCATGTTGCTGCGTATGTATCTGCGTTGGGCGGAAGCGCGCGGCTTCAAGACGGAAGTCATTGAAGAGTCGGAAGGGGAAGTTGCCGGCATTAAGTCCGCGACTATCAAAATCTCCGGCGAATATGCCTATGGCTGGCTGCGCACTGAAACCGGCGTACATCGTCTGGTGCGTAAAAGCCCGTTCGACTCCGGCGGTCGCCGTCATACCTCGTTTAGCTCCGCGTTTGTGTACCCGGAAGTGGACGACGATATCGATATCGACATTAACCCGGCGGATCTGCGTATCGACGTCTATCGCGCGTCTGGCGCAGGCGGTCAGCACGTTAACCGTACGGAATCTGCAGTGCGTATCACCCATATTCCCACCGGGATCGTGACGCAGTGCCAGAACGACCGTTCGCAGCACAAAAACAAAGACCAGGCCATGAAGCAGATGAAAGCGAAGCTTTATGAACTGGAGATGCAGAAAAAGAACGCTGAAAAACAGGCGATGGAAGACACTAAGTCCGATATCGGCTGGGGAAGCCAGATTCGTTCCTATGTCCTGGACGATTCCCGCATTAAAGACCTGCGTACTGGGGTGGAAACCCGCAATACACAGGCGGTACTGGACGGTAGTCTGGATCAATTTATCGAAGCAAGTTTGAAAGCAGGGCTATGAGGAATCAACATGTCTGAACAAAACGCACAGGGCGCTGACGAGGTAGTCGATCTTAACAATGAAATGAAGGCACGTCGCGAGAAGCTGGCTGCACTGCGTGAGCAGGGTATCCCGTTCCCGAACGATTTCCGTCGTGACCGTACCTCAGACCAACTGCACGCAGAGTTTGACGCGAAAGAAGCTGAAGAACTGGAAGCGCTGAATATTGAAGTGTCCGTCGCGGGCCGTATGATGACTCGCCGTATTATGGGTAAAGCCTCTTTTGTTACCCTGCAAGACGTAGGCGGCCGCATTCAGCTGTATGTGGCGCGCGATGATCTGCCGGAAGGCGTTTATAACGAGCAGTTCAAGAAGTGGGATCTTGGCGATATCCTCGGCGCGAAAGGTAAGCTGTTCAAAACTAAAACCGGCGAGCTGTCTATCCACTGCACCGAACTGCGCCTGCTGACGAAAGCGCTGCGTCCGTTGCCGGATAAATTCCACGGCCTGCAGGACCAGGAAGCGCGCTATCGCCAGCGTTATCTGGATCTCATCTCTAACGATGAATCCCGTAATACCTTCAAAACCCGTTCGAAGATCCTGGCCGGTATTCGCCAGTTTATGGTTGCTCGCGGCTTTATGGAAGTCGAAACGCCGATGATGCAGGTGATCCCTGGCGGCGCGTCTGCCCGTCCGTTTATCACCCATCACAACGCGCTGGATCTGGACATGTACCTGCGTATCGCGCCGGAACTGTACCTCAAGCGTCTGGTGGTTGGCGGCTTCGAACGCGTATTCGAAATTAACCGTAACTTCCGTAACGAAGGCATCTCCGTGCGCCATAATCCTGAGTTCACCATGATGGAACTCTATATGGCGTATGCGGACTACAAAGACCTGATCGAACTGACGGAGTCTCTGTTCCGTACGCTGGCGCAGGATGTTCTGGGCACCACCCAGGTTCCGTATGGTGATGAAGTGTTTGATTTCGGTAAGCCGTTCGAAAAACTGACCATGCGTGAAGCGATCAAGAAATATCGTCCGGAAACGGATATGGCTGATCTGGACAACTTCGACTCCGCGAAGGCGATTGCTGAAAGCATCGGCATTCACGTCGAGAAGAGCTGGGGTCTGGGCCGTATCGTCACCGAGATCTTTGACGAAGTCGCTGAAGCGCATCTGATTCAGCCGACCTTCATCACCGAATATCCGGCTGAAGTGTCTCCGCTGGCGCGTCGTAATGATGTGAACCCGGAAATCACTGACCGCTTCGAGTTCTTTATCGGCGGTCGTGAAATCGGCAATGGCTTTAGCGAGTTGAACGATGCGGAAGACCAGGCGCAGCGTTTCCTGGATCAGGTTAATGCAAAAGCGGCGGGCGACGACGAAGCCATGTTCTACGACGAAGACTACGTGACGGCGCTGGAACACGGTTTACCGCCGACAGCGGGTCTGGGAATTGGTATCGACCGTATGGTGATGCTGTTTACTAACAGCCACACGATTCGCGACGTTATTCTGTTCCCGGCGATGCGTCCGGTGAAATAAGATGTAAATTGCCGGATGGGGCATTAGCCGCCATCCGGCATCTCTTCGTTCAGGCGTAGCGCCATCAGGCAATCTTTAACGCTGGCAGTAATTGAGCAGTCGTTCACGCGCTTGTTCGTCTGACGCTTGCATGACCATCCACGGGCTAAATGCCCACGGCGTAGCGAGAAGGCTTTTCCATACGCTTTTAAATTCGCTCCACTGATAGTCCATCACCTCTTCGCTGTTAACCTGTAACACACTGGTTGCCCGCGCGGCAAATACCGGACAGACTTCATTTTCCACAATACCGTTTGGATCTGTCGCCCGATAGCTGAAGTGCGGATAGACGGGGGTGAGATCGGTAATTTCCACGCCGAGTTCGAACCGACAACGGCGGATGATCGCCTCTTCGGTGGTTTCGCCTTGTTGCGGATGACCGCAAACCGAATTCGTCCACACGCCTGGCCAGGCTTTCTTGCTCAGCGACCGTCGTGTTACCAGCAACTGGCCATCTTCGTTAAATAGCCAGCAGGAGAAAGCCAGATGCAAAGGCGTATTAAGCGTATGAGCCGCATACTTTTCCAGTGTGCCGGAAGGCTTATCCTGCTCATCCAATAAAACGACATGTTCCTCAGTCATGAAAGCTCCTGAAAATTAAAATGACCCGGCAGCATGGCCAGGCCATATACTCAGACGATCAGCGTAGCGCATAACAGAAAGAAAGGCATTACCAAAACAGGCCCTGACAGAACGCAGACGAGCACCATTGTGCCGTGAGTCGATATTATGCTGGCATATCGGATATTCGCGGCATCATCATCCACGCGGCCCCTTTCCGGCGTCAATGGATTGGGCATACGGCATTTGGCTGCTATCATAAGGCGTCTGTCAATAGAGTGAGGAATGGTTTTGAGCGCAGGACGCCTGAACAAAAATAGCCTGGGTATTGCGGTGCTGTTATGCGCAGGGCTGCTGCTGGCGGGGTGTTCCAGTAATTCCGGCTCAGGAACGTATTCCGGCTCCGTCTATACCGTTAAGCGCGGCGATACGTTGTATCGTATATCGCGCGCTACGGGAACCAGCGTGAAAGAACTGGCCCGACTGAATGGCATTTCTCCGCCTTATACTATTGAGGTGGGGCAGCGAATTAAAGTGCGCGGCAGCGCAAAGAGTAGCAGTTCAACACGCAAAACCAGCAATAAAACAGCAACAAAAACTGCTGCGGTCAGACCGTCATCTTCGGTGCCAAAATCCTCCTGGCCGCCGGTGGGGCAGCGTTGTTGGGTATGGCCTGCTAACGGTAAAGTGATTTTACCTTATTCCACCGCGGAGGGCGGAAATAAGGGGATCGATATTGCGGGCGCGCGCGGAACGCCTGTTTATGCGGCGGGAGCGGGTAAAGTTGTCTATGTCGGGAACCAGCTGCGCGGTTACGGCAATCTCATCATGATTAAGCACAATGAAGATTACATTACGGCTTACGCTCATAATGACACCATGCTGGTTAATAATGGGCAAAGCGTTAAAGCGGGGCAAAAAATCGCTACGATGGGCAGCACGGATGCCGCATCCGTAAGACTGCACTTCCAGATTCGCTACCGGGCGACGGCCATCGATCCGCTGCGTTATCTGCCGCCGCAGGGGAGTAAACCGAAGTGCTGACGGCGAATTAATCGCCAGTCAGCCAGTAAGTCTCTTGCCAACCAGAGCGTAAGGTTTATAATGCCTTACGCATCTTAAAGCGGGCGTAGTTCAATGGTAGAACGAGAGCTTCCCAAGCTCTATACGAGGGTTCGATTCCCTTCGCCCGCTCCAGACAAATATCTTCTAGTATTTACTAACTCCACGAATTTACAGCAATTTTTCCTGTCGGCCCCACAGTACACAGGGTTTCAATACCTATGTCGGACGGCTCTGGCGACTCTGGTAATGACTTTATCATTCAGCCCGCAGCACAACGATGCCCGGTCTGGAATGCATGTATTCCATAAACGGTGTGTCCACCACTTTTCTGTTTGCGGCCAATGAGGAGGCGTTCCTGAACCACACCTGTTCATCATGGCGAACTACGATACCCACATGTGAAACGTCCAGCCCGTCAAGCGGGGAGTAGACACCGATATAATCCCCGTTTTTTAGGTGGTTCATGACCTGCTGGTTGATGGCTCTTCCGGGAATGTAATTTATTTTACGAGGATGGATACCCAGACCAGGAATGTACTCGCCGCCATCAGGTTTATGGTTAAGCTGCTTGTCAACAACGATATAATCAGGGCTGATATACGGCGTTACATCCCGTGCATTACGCGGTGCTGCGGCGAACCAGTCAGAGAAGAAGTGCCGGCGGCTGAGATAAGCAACTTTGCCTGCGGCGTAGCGAGTCCTGGCAAGATTATGCAGAAACGATTTCTGATTATCGCTGCGGGCCAGGGCCTCAACGTAATCAGCCAGGGTAAAGCAGTCCACGCCGTTGAAATTCGCTACAAGGACTTCGGGGATGCCGGGCCCACCGATGAGCGTATCCGCCTGATAAGGTGTTCCGAGAAAAGCAGACGATACGCGGCTGATAACTTCTCCATGGTTTTCGCCTTTATAAGGAATGACATCCGACTGGATAATCCGGCTTACTTTTTCTGCCGTAACGCTGTCCATGCTGGTCTGATATTTTTCTGTGCCAGGGACGGTACAGGCCGTCAGATACGCCGACATAAGCAAAATTGTCCATGCATTTACCTTCATTATCATCTCCGGAAAGGTTCAAATCCTTTTTTACCTTTGCCGGAAATGGTTGTGATGGATACAGAAAAACGCCAGAGGTTGATTACAGGTTGAGTAATATGAACGCTGATGATGATAAATGTGAAGATCATCAGTAAGCGTATAGCGAGAACCGTATTGACGAGTACAGGCTATTTGGAAGGCAGTGT